>JANLYV010000095.1:0-8153 GCA_031365825.1 Rubrivivax sp.
GGCCCGGCTGGTCTGGCAACTGGACCGTGCGCAACGGGCCGAACGGCAGGCGCGCCAGGCCGAACGCGCGGCGTTGCAGCAGCTGGACGCCGCGCGCGAGCGTCAGTAGTGCCCAGTTGGTGGCAGCGCGGTGCCAGCGAGCCCGTTGCTGCAGCGCACAGTGAATGGTCGAGACCAAGCGGCATCTGCGGTAAAGCCATGTTGGCGACATCACCAGGTGCGGGGTGCCGTCGCGCCAGGGCGTCTTGAGCTTGAGCACGACGGGCCCAGCGGCGTTGCATTGCACCCGTTCGTCGGCCAGCGCCGAGCGAGTGATGTAGGTCGATGTCGGCGCACAGCCTCTGGCTGAAGCCTGACGCCTTCGGCATCGAACCTTGCAGCGTCAGCACCTTCTGGCCGGCGCGCGGCCCGCTACTTCAGCGTGTTGGCCAGAAAGGCCTGCAGCCGCTCGCTGCGCGGCCGCGCCAGCACCTCGCGTGGCGGGCCTTCTTCTTCGAGCTGGCCCTGGTGCAGGAAGACGAGGTGGCTGGCGACTTCACGCGCGAAGCTCATCTCGTGCGTGACGACGATCATGGTGCGGCCCTCGGAGGCCACGCTGCGCATGACGCGCAGCACGTCGCCCACGAGTTCGGGGTCCAGCGCCGAGGTGGGCTCGTCGAAGAGCATCACCATCGGCTCCATCGCCAGCGCGCGCGCAATCGCCACACGCTGCTGCTCGCCGCCCGAGAGGTGTGCCGGGTAGGCGTGTTTGCGGTGGCTGACACCGACGCGTTCGAGGTAAGCCTCGGCGCGCTCGATCGCCGCGGCGTGCGTCAGGCCGAGCACATGCACCGGTGCCTCGATGACGTTTTCCAGCGCCGTCATGTGCGCCCACAGGTTGAAGTGCTGGAACACCATGGCCACGCGGGCGCGCAGGCGTTGCAGCTGCCCGGCATCCGCGGCCTTGAGCGCACCGTTCGCCCCGGGCACGAGCTTGAGCTCTTCGCCGCCGACCACGATGCGGCCGCGGTCGGGTTGCTCGAGCAGGTTCAGGCAGCGCAGGAAGGTGCTCTTGCCCGAGCCGCTGCTGCCGATCATGGCGATCACGTCGCCCTGGTTTGCGCGCATGCTCACGCCCTTGAGCACCTCGTTCGCGCCGAAGCGCTTGGTGATGCCTTCGGCGACCAGCGGGGCGTCTTGATTCATGGTGATAACAACTTACCGGAGCGGAGCAAGGTGCTGCCGGCGACCTTGGCCAGGCGCATGCCAGGCGTGGCCCAGCGCGTATGGATGCGCGCGTACAGCACACCGCTCGATTGGCAGGCCAGCGACGTGATGGCGCCGGTGTCGGCATCGACCAGATCGGCAATCACGCTGCCGGCGTCGACCGACTCACCGGGCTCGCGCTTGAACACCACCACGCCGGCGTGCGGCGCGACGATGGATTCCGACCCGGCCAGCGGCGTGGGTTGGCAGCGCGGTGTGGGCAGCGGCGTCGGCGTGCCGGCCACCAGGCCGTGGCGGCGCAGGAATTCGATGATGGCGCCGGCGTCGTCGGCCGCCATGGCGTGGTGCGTATCGGCGTGCCCGCGCAACTCGATCGTCGGGCTGAAGCAGGCCAGCGGCAGCGGGTGGTCGGGGAAGCTTTGCTGCAGCACGGCCCAGGGCCGGCTGCAGGCTTCGTCGAACGGTGAATCGCCCGACTCGGACGCCATCAGCACTGCGCGCGCGCCAAGAAGTGCGCCGAGTTCTGCGGCCATCGCCTCCTGCCCGCCCAGCGCGTAGAGGTGCATCGCCGCCTGTGCGTCGCAATGCATGTCGAGCACGATGTCGCTGTCGATGGCGATCTGCAGCAGCTTGTGCTTCAGGTCCTGCGCCGGGTGCTCGGCCACGAGCGCCGCCGCCGCTTCGCGCAGTGCGGCGCGGATGGTGCGAACGTTGGCCGCGGCATCGGCACCCAACTGCCCAGCCACCACGCCGGCCACCGTTTGCCCGAGCTCGGCGTGCATGCGGTTGAAGTTGATGCCGTCGGCCAGATCGAAGCGGCCCTGGTGCTGGCCGAGCAGGTGTTGCGCCAGTCCTAGCGGGTTGGCGTAGGGCACCAGCTGCACGCAGCCGAGCATCGCACCTTCGGCTTCGAGCTCGGCCAGGCGCGCGCGCAGTTGCTGCGCCACCAGGATCGCCGGCACCTCATCGGCGTGCAGGGCCGCCTGGATCGTGGCCTTGGGCCCGCCCGTGGCCGCGCCGAAGCGCAGCAGCGTGAGCGTGCTGCGCGCGCCCGGCGTGCCGGGCATCAGGTCGATGTGCAGGGTTTGCATGGCGCCTTGTTCAAGCCGCGCGCGGCAGCGGTGCCGCGGTGCGCTCGCTGCTCAAGTGGCGCAAGTAGCGCCGCTCCAGCGCCTTGAACCCGGCCACCATCGAAAACGTCAGCGTGAAGTAGATCATGGCCGCCATGCCGAAGGCCTCGACCGGCAGCAGGTGGTTGGCGTAGATGTCGCGCGCGACGCGGGTGACGTCGACCAGCGTCACGGTGCTGGCTATGGACGTGGCGTGCATCATGCCGATGACCTCGTTGCTGTACTGCGGCAGCGCGCGGCGCAAGGCGCTGGGCAGCAGCACACGGCGGTAGAGCTTGAGGCCCGACAAGCCGTAGGCCCGCGCCGCCTCGACTTCGCCCGAAGGCGTGGCGCGCAAGGCGCCGGCGAAGATCTCGGTGGTGTAGGCGGTGTTGTTGAGGGCGAAGGCCAGCCAGGCGCAGAACCACGCCTCCTTCAGCAGCACCCAGGCCGCGCTGTCGCGCACGGCCTCGAACTGCGCCAGGCCGTAGTAGACAAGGAACATCTGCACCAGCAGCGGCGTGCCGCGCACGACATAGGTGAAGAGCCACACCGGTCGTGCCAGCCAGGCGCGGCCGGAGACGCGCGCGATCGCCAGGGGCAGCGAAAGGAGAAAGCCGGCGCTAACGCTGAGCGTAAGCAGCGTCAGGCACACGCCCAGGCCACCGGCGAATTCGGGCACGGCGTCTTTGATGACATCCCAGTCGAGCATCAGAAGTGCACCTCTTTCACGCCCAGTGAGAAGCGCTTTTCCAGCTGCGCCAGCGCCAGGATCGAGACGGTGGTGATGGCCAGGTAAAGCAGCGCGACGGCGGCGAAGAAGGTGAAGGGCTGGCGCGTGGCCGAGGCCGCCATGTTGGCGCGATGCACCATGTCGTCCAGGCCGATGATCGACACCAGCGCCGTGGCCTTGACCAGCACCAGCCAGTTGTTGGCGAAGCCGGTGATGGCGTGGCGCACCATCTGCGGCAGCACGATGCGCCGCCACACCTGGGCTGTGCTCATACCGAAGGCCTGCGCGGCTTCGGCCTGGCCTTTGGGGATGGCGAGGATGGCGCCGCGAAAGGTCTCGGTGAGGAAGGCGCCGTAGATGAAGCCAATGGTCAGCACGCCGGCCGCGAAAGGCGGCACATCGACGCTGCCCCAGCCTTGCGCTTCAGCCAGCGCGTTGAGCAGGATCTGCCCGCCGTAGAAGACGAAGAGCATCAGCACCAGTTCGGGCAGGCCGCGGATGAGCGTGGTGTAGACCTCAGCCAGGCCGCGTGCCAAACGCGAGGCCGAAAGTTTGGCCACGGCACCAGCCAACCCGAAGACGCAGGCCATCGCCAGCGACAGCGCCGCCACCGCCAGCGTCGACCACAGGCCTTCGAGCAGTGCCGGGCCGAAGCCTTGAAGCGGGTCGTTCATCGTGCCGTTCGGTTTGGGCGTTAGCGCCCGGGTATGGACGCTACGCGAGGCCGCGTCACTTCTTCACCGGCGGCCCGTAAACGTCGAAGTCGAAGTACTTCGCCGCCAGCTTCTTGTAGCTGCCATCGGCCAGCATGGCGACCAAGGCCGCGTTGAGCTTGTCGCGCAAGGCGGTGTCGCCCTGGCGCACGGCGATGCCGGCACCTTCACCGAAGAAGGCCGGGTCGGTGTAGACCGGGCCGACGAAGGCGTAGCCCTTGCCCGCGGGCGTCTTCAGGAAGCCGACATCGGCGGCCACCGAATCCATCAGCGTGGCGTCGATGCGGCCGCTGGCGAGTTCGAGGAAGACCTCATCCTGCTTGGCGTAGCGCACGATCTGCGCGCCCTTGAAGGTGGTGGTGGCAAAGCGGTCGTGGATGGTGGTGCGCTGCACGCCGATCTTCTTGCCCTTCAAGCCCGCGGGCGTGACCTCGAGCTTGCTGTCGGCGCGGGCGACGACCCGTGCCGGCGTCTGGTAGTACTTGTCGCTGAAATCGACCGATTTCTTGCGCTCGGGCGTGATCGACATCGAGGCCACGATGGCGTCGAACTTCTTCGCCCGCAGCGCCGGGATCATGGCGTCGAACTCGGCCTGCACCAGTGTGCACGTCATCTTCAGGCGTTCGCACATGGCGTGGGCGATGTCGATGTCGAAGCCCTTCAACTTGCCGTCGGTGCCGATTTCGGAGAACGGCGGGTAGGCGCCTTCGACGCCGATCTTCAGCACGGCAGGCGTTTGCGCTGCGGCCAGGGGCGCCAACGCGACCACCGTGGCGGCGAGCGCCATCGTCGTCAACCATCGTTTCATCGTCGGCTCCTCGGGGGTGTGGCTCAAGGGCTGAAGTATCTCCGGCCCGTGGCGGGGACATCACAAGCTCACCATCACAATCGCGGCGATGTCTGCCCTGGCCACGCCCCCCACACGCCCGATTTCGGCCCAGGCGCTGGCCTGCCGGCGCGGCGACCGCGTGCTTTTTGAAGGCCTGGACTTCACCATGGCGCCGGGCAGCATCGTCTGGCTGCGCGGCAACAACGGCCGCGGCAAGACCAGCCTGTTGCGCCTGCTGTCCGGCCTTGCCACGCCTGAAAGTGGCACGCTGCGCTGGGGCCATGACCGATTGCTGCGCGGTGAGGAGAGCTTCCAGCAGCAGCTGCTCTATCTGGCCCATGCCAATGCGCTGAAAGACGACTTGAGCGCCATCGAAGCGCTGGGTTTCCTGGCGCGGCTGCACGGCCAGGCGGCCGATGGTGTGTCGCTGGAAGGCGCGCTGCAGCTGATGGCCATCGCCGGCCGCCGCGATGCGCCGGTGCGCACGCTGTCGCAGGGCCAGCGCCGGCGTGTCGCGCTGGCGCGCCTGGCACTGTTGCCGCGCAAAGCGCTGTGGCTGCTGGACGAGCCTTACGACGCGCTCGATGCCGCCGGCTGTGAACGGGTCGATGGCCTGCTCGCGGCGCACGCGCAGCAAGGCGGCATCGTCATGCTCACCAGCCACCTGCCGCTTGGCATCACCACGCCCGCGCCCATCGAGCTGCATCTTGCCGGTGACCTGAATTGAGTGGCATCTTCAGCACCGTGGTCGCGCGCGACCTGCGCCTGGCGTCGCGCCGGCGCATCGACGCGCTGTTGCCGCTGGCCTTTTTCGGCGTGGCGGTGTCGCTCTTCCCCTTCGGCGTCGGCCCCGAACGCGACACGCTGCGGCTCATCGCGCCGGGTGTGATCTGGGTCTGCGCGCTGCTCGCGGCGATGCTCTCGGTGAGCCAGCTCTACGCCGGCGACCATGCCGACGGCTCGCTCGAACAGATGCTGCTTTCGGGCCACGCGCCGGTGCTGCTGGCCGCGGCCAAGGCGCTGGCGCATTGGCTGCTCACGGGTGTGCCTTTGATCCTGGCCGCGCCGCTGTTCGGCCTGCTCTTCGACATGGCCGGCACCAGCATCGCCGCACTCATGCTGACGCTCTTGCTCGGCACACCGATCCTGAGCCTGCTCGGCGCACTCGGCGGCGCCCTGACGCTGGGGCTGCGCAGTGCCGGCGTGCTCTTGATCATCATCATCCTGCCGCTGTGTGTGCCGGCCATCATCTTCGGCATCGGCGCCGTCAGCGCGGTGGACGCGGGTTTGTCGATGCGCGGCCATGTCTCGCTGCTGGCAGCCTTGCTCATCAGCACCGCCGCCCTGGCACCCTGGGCCACCGCGGCGGCGCTGCGCATCGCCACGGAATAATGCAAGCCATGGCTCTGACCTTGCCCGCCTCACCGCCGACGCGCTTCTTCACCTTCGCCGCGCCCTCGCGCTTCTACGCGCTTGCCGGCGCGCTGCTGCCGTGGCTGTGGGCGCTGACACTGGGCTTGAGCGTGTGGGGCCTGTACCTCGGCTTCTTCGTCGCACCCACCGACGCCACGCAAGGCCAGTCCTACCGCATCATCTTCATCCACGTGCCTGCTGCCTGGATGGCGATGATGTTGTACCTGGTGATGGCCTTCTGGGCGGTGATCGGCTGGGCCTTCAACGCGCGCCTGGCCTCGATGCTGGCGCATGCCATCGCACCCACCGGCGCGATGTTCGCGTTCCTCGCGCTCTGGACTGGCGCCTTCTGGGGCCGCCCCACCTGGGGCACGTGGTGGGTGTGGGACGCGCGGCTCACGTCGACGCTGATCCTGCTCTTCCTCTACCTCGGCTACATCGCGCTGGTGAGCGCCATCGACGACGTGCGCCGCGGCGACAAGGCCGGCGCGCTGCTGGCGTTGGTGGGCTCGGTCAACGTGCCCATCATCTACTTCTCGGTGCGCTGGTGGAACACGCTGCACCAGGGCGCGACCATCGACATGGGCAGCGCACCGAAGATGGCCTCGGCGATGTTGACGGCGATGCTGGTGATGACGCTGGCGTTCTGGCTGTATGCCTTCGCGGTCGTGTTCATGCGCGCACGCGCCGTGGTGCTGGAGCGCGAAGCCGGCGCACAGTGGGTGCAGCACATGTTGAGGACGAGCCGATGAACTGGGGCAGTGCGCAAGCCTTCTGGGCCATGGGGGGCTACGGCCTGTACGTCTGGAGCTCGTTCGGCGTAGCGCTGGTGGTGATGCTGACCGAGCCACTGCTGGCCGCACGTCGGCACGCCCGCGCCCGCGCCGCCGCAGCACACGCGATGACGGGGGCCGGCCCATGAAACCACGTCACAGGCGGCTGGCGATTGCCGGCGGCGCGCTGGTGGCCATAGTCGCCGTCGCGGCGCTGGTGCTGAATGCCTTCCAGAGCAACCTCGTCTTCTTCTACACGCCGTCGCAGGTGGCGGCGAACGAAGCGCCGCTGGCACGCACCTTCCGCATCGGCGGCATGGTGTTGGCCGGCTCGGTGAAGCGCGAGGGCACGACGGTCAACTTCATCGTCACCGACACGGCGCGTACCGTGCCTGTTAGCTATGTCGGTATCCTGCCCGACCTGTTCAAGGAAGGCAAAGGCGTGGTGGCGCAAGGGCAGCTGAAGGAGGGCGTCTTCGTCGCGCGCGAAGTGCTGGCCAAACACGACGAAAACTACATGCCGCCCGAAGCGGCCGAAGCGCTGAAGCGCGCCGGCAAGACCAATGAAAAGATCGCCGGCACGCTGGTGCAGGGGGTGGGCAAGTGATGGCCGGGATGATTCCCGAGATCGGCCACTTCCTGCTCTGGCTGGCCTGCGCCGTGGCGCTGGTGCTGGGCACCCTGCCCATGCTCGGTGCCGCTCGCGGGCGCGGCGACTGGATGGCCGTGGCGCGCCCGCTGGCGCTGTCACTCTTCGCGCTAGTGCTGCTGTCGTTCGTGATGTTGACGCTGGCCTTCGTGCAGCACGATTTTTCGGTGCTGTACGTCGCCAGCAATTCCAACAGTGCCTTGCCGCTGCACTACCGCATCACGGCGGTGTGGGGCGGGCATGAAGGCTCGATGCTGCTGTGGATGCTGATGCTCACGTTGTGGACCGCGGCGGTGGCGCTCTTCAGCCGCCACATGCCCCTGCGCGAAGTGGCGCGCATCCTGGCCGTGTTGGGGCTGCTGAGCGTGGGCTTCCTGCTCTTCACACTGCTGACCTCCAACCCGTTCGAGCGACTCGTGCCGGCGGCCGCCGATGGCCGCGACCTGAATCCGCTCCTGCAAGACCCGGGCATGATCTTCCACCCGCCCATGCTCTACATGGGCTACGTCGGCTTTTCGGTGGCGTTTGCGTTCGCCGTGGCCGCCCTCATCAGCGGCCGGCTGGACGCCACCTGGGCGCGCTGGACGCGGCCCTGGACCACCGCCGCGTGGATCTTCCTGACCCTGGGCATCGCCCTGGGCAGCTGGTGGGCCTACTACGAGCTGGGCTGGGGCGGCTGGTGGTTCTGGGACCCGGTGGAAAACGCCTCGTTCATGCCCTGGCTGGTG
>JANLYV010000109.1:0-9531 GCA_031365825.1 Rubrivivax sp.
GTCCGACCGACGCTCGCGCCCGCACCGGCCTGAGCGGCCTCGGCATTGCCGCTGCGGCGCATGAACGCTGTCACGACATCGGCCACCGCTCCTTCCCAAATCGCCCAGTCTTTAGCGATCGATTGCAACTTGGTATCAGGCGGCCACGCGCCTGCGCCAGCGCCAGCGCCAGTGTCAGCAGGTACAGGCCGACAAGCTGCGTGGTGCAAGCCTTGGTGCTGGCGACACCGATCTCGACCCTGGCGCGACGTGGCTGCGCGTGGCGTCGACGCCCTGGGCCAAGGTCCGCGCCACGACGATGGTGTCGATCCACTTCGCCAGCGACGGCTACGGCTGGATCCGCCGCAGCGGCGACGGTGTGGAAAGTGTGGTGGCCTTCACCGCCGACGACGGCAAGACCTGGCAGCAACCTTCGCCGGGCTCACGATCTCAGGCATCGGCCCATCCTGTTGCCCGCGGGCCTCACTCCGGCAGTAGCCCGATCTCGTTGGTGATCGCCTGCCAGCGCGCAGCTTCAGCGCGCAGGAAGGCGCCCACCGCGTCGACCCCCATGCTGGCGTCAACCAGCGGGCCGATGGCGGCGATGCGTTCGGCGACTTCCTTGTCGGCAAGCAAGGCGTTGAGGTCACGGTTGGCGCGTGCTATGGCCACGGTGGGTGTGCCCGTGGGGGCGACGATGGCGAACCACCCCACCATGTCAAAGCCCGGCAGCTTCTCGGCCAGCGCGCTCACCTGCTCCCAGCCGGCGACGCGCCGCGGCGCGGTGGTGGCGAGCACGCGCAGCCGGCCCTGGCGCGCCAGCGGTGCGGTGGACGCGAGGTCAGCGACCATGGCGTCGACATGCCCGCCCAGCAGGTCCTGCGTACCCACGCCGACGCTGGCGTAAGGCACCAGGTTGGCACCCGCCTGGGTGCGCGCGTTGAAAAGCCTGGCGATCATGCCGCTGAAGGTGCGCGGGCCTTCGTTGCCCAGGCTGAACTTGCCCGGCGCGGCTGACGAGCGGGCGATGAGATCGTCGAGGTTGGCCACCGGTGAATCTGCGCGCACCAGCAGCGCGAAGGGGCTGCGCGCGATGAAGGCCACGGGCACGAAGTCCTTGGCCGGGTCATACGAAAGAGACTTGAACAGCAGCGGGTTGGTGATGAGTGCGGCGGTGGTGGCGAAGTAAAAGTTATGGCCGTCGGCGGCCGAGCGCGCCGCAGCCTGGGCCCCGATGGTGTTCTGGCCGCCGGGTTTGTTCTCGATGATCACGGCCTGGCCCCAGGTCTTGGCCAAGCGCTCGCTGAGGATGCGCGCGACGTTGTCGGGGCCTGAACCCGGCGGCTGCGACAGCAGCCACTTCACGGGCTTGTCGGGCCAGGCCTGAGCGCGCAGTTTTGGGCAGGCCGCCGCCAGCGTGGCGGCAGCGAACAGGTGATGGAGCTTGCGGCGTTGCATGGGCTGTCTCCGGCTGGGGTTGGTTCGGGCTGGTTTGAGCTGTGAGCTTGTGAAGATATGAATCGCGCCGAGCCGCTCAAGCCAGCATGGCCCGGCGCTGTTCCAGCAGGTCTTCGACTTCAGCCGCCGTGGCGGCCGTGCCGAACACGTAGTGGTCGGGCCGCAGCAGCGCGGCCGTGCAGGCGTGGCGCTGCATCCACGCGGCGACCACGCCCTCGGTCTCCACCTCGCCGTTGGCGCCAAGATCAAGCACGCTCACATCAGACGTTAGATTGAACGCCGGCAGCTTGCCGTGAAGCACCAGGCGCCAGCCGCCGCCCATCTGCTCGTCCATCTGCTCGTCCATCAGCCGGCCATGGCGCAGCCGGGGCTGCGGGAACAGGCAGCCGCGCCCAGGGGTGTCGGCGCGCGCGAGCAAGCCAAGCTCCAGGCGCGGCAGCACGTCCTGGCGCGGCGTGTCGACGACGACGCCGCCACACTCGGCCAGCAGCCGCGCATCGCGCGCGCGCGCCTTGGCCGGGTCGCGCTCGCAGATGATGGCGCCCAGGGTCTTGAGCCTGCCGGTGAGCGTGCGCACATGGGCCTTGCGCTCGATGCCGTAGCTGTCGATCAGGCCAAGTGCCGCCTTGCCGCGCACCTCGCCGCCCTGCACGGCGGCGAGCTTCCAGGCCAGGTTGGCCGCATCGCGCACGCCCTGGCACATGCCCTGGCCGAGGAAGGGTGGCTGCATGTGCGCGGCGTCGCCGGCCAGGAACACGCGGCCGGCGCGCCATGACTCGGCCACCAAGGCGTGGAAGCGGTAGCTGGACTGGCGCCAGAGCTGGCCGTCCTCGGGTGTAAGCCAGCGCGAGAGCAGGCGCCACGTGCCTGCGGGCGTGGCCGCAGCCTGCGCGTCTTCGCCAGGGTTGAGCGAGATCTCCCAGCGTCGATGGTTTCCCGGGCCGATGACCATCGTGCACGGCCGCTCGGGCTCGCAGAACTGCACGCTTGTGCGCGGCAGCTTGGCCAGGCCGCGCTGATTGACGTGCAGGTCCACCACCAGCCAGGGCTCGTCGAAATCGAGGTCTTCGAGCGTGATGCCAGCCCACTCGCGCACGCGGCTGGCGCCACCGTCGCAGGCGATGACCCAGCGCGCGCTCTGCGCCCGGTTCGTGCCGTCGTCGCCTTGCAGCGACAGCGTCACACCATCGGCGTCCTGTACCAGGCCGGTGACTTCGACGCCCAGGGCGACGCTGACATTGCATAGCTGCGCCACACGCTCGCGCAGCACGCGTTCGACCTCCGGCTGGGTGAACACCAGCGAGGGCGTGTAGCCCTGCGGGAACGGTGGCGCCAGCATGGTCATGCGGCGGATCAGCTGGCCGTCCGCGCCGAACCACTCCGACGGCGTGAAGGGCTCGGTGAAGGGCAGTACGGCATCGGCGATGCCGAGCTGCTGGAACACGCGCATGACCTCATGGTCCAGCGAGATGGCGCGCGGGACGGCATGGACCTCCCGCGTCCGCTCGATCACCTGCACACCCAACCCTGCCTGGCCCAGCAGTGCTGCGGCCACCGCGCCGACCGGGCCGTAACCGACGATGGCGACGTCCACCGGCGGCTCGGTGTGGGGGGCGCTCATGCGTGATGTTGGCGTTGAACGCTAACGTCTGAAGTACGCGTCTCGCTGGCGGTGATCATCGGCGATCACTCCGGCTGGATGCCCGCCGCCGCCACCGCCTTCTTGTTCTGCGCGATGTCGCGCACGAGGAAGTCGCGAAAGTCCTGCGGGCTGGAGGCAAACGGCAGGGCGCCGTGCAGCTCAAAGGCCGTGTGCAGCTCGCTGGCTTGCAGCACGCGTGCCACCGTCGCCATCAGCTCGGCCGCTACCGGTGCGGGCAGGCCTTTGGGTGCGAGCAGGCCGATCCAGCCCGAGAACTCGAAGCCCGGCACGCTGCTGCCAATGGCCGGCGTGTCGCCCAGCGGCCGCGTGCCGGGCGCCATGCTGTGGCCCAGCAGACGCAGGCGGCCGCCGCCCACCAGCGACATGGCCGCCGGCGCTGGCGTCAAGACCCAGTCGGTCTCGCCCGAGACCACCGAGGCCACGCCCTGGCTGCCGCCTTTGTAGGGCACGTGCAGCGCCGTGAAGCCCGCCGCCGCCTGCAAGGCCACGCCGGCGAGATGGCTGGCTGAGCCGATGCCCGCCGAGGCCATGTTGCCGCGCCCGGCCTTGGCGCGCATGAGCTCGACCAGCTCCGCCGTGCTGCGCACCGGCAGGCCGGGGTGGCACACCAGCACATTGGGCAGCAGGGCCACCAGGCTGATGAGATCGAAGTCGCGCAACGGGTCGTATTTGGCCGCACGCTGCAAGAGCGGCGCGGTGGAGATGGCGCTGCTGCTGCCAACGATCAGCGTGTGGCCGTCGGGCACGGCGACGCGCCCGGCTTCGACGCCCAAGGCGCCTGCCGCACCGGCGCGGTTGTCGGCATTGGCGCCTTGCGGCCAGCCGCGCGACATCGCCACCATCAGCAGGCGGCCGATGGTGTCGATGGAGCTGCCGGGCGCGTTCGGGATGATGAAGCGCACTGGCCGCTCGGGGTAGCTTGCAGCGTGGGCCGGCCGGGCAAGCGCGCCGACTCCGGCAAGGACGCCGGCCAGGACGCCGGCGACGAAGGCGCGCCGCTCGCTCATCACGCCTCCGCAACGATGGGGTTGCGCAGCACGCCCACGCGCTCGATGTCGATCTCCACCGTGTCGCCAGCTTTCATCCACACCGGCGGCGTACGCGCCTGGCCTACGCCGGCGGGTGTGCCCATCACGATCACATCCCCCGGCTCCAGCGTCATGCACTCGGCCAGTAGCGCGATGGTCTCGTCGACCGGGAAGATCATGTCGCTGGTATTGGCGTCTTGCATCACCTGGCCGTTCAAGCGGCACTGGATGCGCAGCCCGACCGCACCCGGTGCGAGCTCGTCGGCCGTCACCAGCATGGGGCCAAAGCCACCGGTGCCGTCGAAGTTCTTGCCGATGGTCCACTGCCCGGTGCGCTTTTGAAAGTCGCGTACCGACATGTCGTTGAAGCAGCTGTAGCCGCAGACGTAGGGCAGCGCGTCAGCCTTGCGGACATGGCGCGGCACCTTGCGCGCGATGACCACGGCGAGCTCGGCCTCGTAGTCGAACTTGCTCGACGCGCGCGGCGCGATGCCGCCCTGGCCATGCGCCACCAGCGAACTCTTGCCACGGTAGAAGAACCAGGGGTAGTCGGGCTTGTCGCGACCACCTTCCTTGGCGTGGTCGAAGTAGTTCAGCCCAAGGCAAATGATCTTGCCCGGCTCGGGCACCAGCGGCGCGAAGGTCTGTGCGGCCAGCGCCAGCCGCGTGCCTGACGCGATGGCGGCGCGGCCGAGCGTGGTGAGATCGCTGCCGGCTTCGAGTGCGGCGCGCAGGTCGGTGCCCAGCGCGATCCAGTCTGCGCCGTCGATCACGCCGAGCTCTGCGCGGCCTTGTTGCAGGGTGGTGGCAAAACGCATGGCGGTTCCTTCTGTCCTTGGTTCAGAGCGCGGGGGCGAAGTGCACGGCGCGCTGCGCTTGTTTAAGGCGCGCACTGGGTGGCGCCGAGATGCCCCAGTGGTCGAAGCGGCCGCTGGGCCAGGCCCATTGCGCCGGCATGCCGGGGCGGTAGCTGTCGTCGATCTGCTCGACCTCGGCGGTGTACTCGATGACGATGCCGAAGGGGTCGATGAAGTAGTTGAAGGCGTTGGCACCAGGGCCGTGGCGGCCGGGGCCCCATTCGATGGGGTGGCCGGCGTCCTGCATGCGCCCGCCGCCGCGCATCACCGCGTCAAGCGTGGGCATGACGAAGGCGATGTGGTTGAGCGCGTTGTTGTCGCTGATGCCCAAGGCCAGCGAGTGGTGGTCGGTGTCGCAGTTCATGAAGGCCATGATGCGCGTGCGGTCGGCCAGCACGAAACCCAGCGCCTGCTCGAGGAAGGCCATCGCGCTGTCCACGGCGTGGCTGTTGAGCACGGCGTGGGCCAGGCGCTGCGGCCGGTCGGGTGGCGCGGGGTCGTCAGCTTCGCGGCGTTGGTCGCCAAAGACGATTTCGAAGCGGCGGCCGTCGCCGTCGCGGATGACGATGGCCTGGCCGCCGCTGGCGTCGCGCGCTGGCGCCACGGCTTGCTCGACGACGCCGCCAGCGGCCAGCGTCGCCGTCGTGATCTGCGTCAGCGCTTGCAGTGCGCGTGCACGCAGCGTCACCTTCAGTATCTGCGGCAGCCCTGGCGCCTGGTGCAGGGCCAGCAGGTGGTGGTCGCTGCCGCTGCCGCGCAGGTAGAGCGCACCCTCAGCGCGCGCGGCCACCACCAGCTGCCACACCTGGGTATAGAAGCGCTCGGCGTCGGCGAGGTCGGGCACGCTCAGTGCCACGCTGCGCAGGCCCGCAATCCATGGTGACTTCATGTGCACTCGCTTGCGACGTTAGCGGCCAGGCAGCGCAGTTGCAGTTCGCACGCGGCCACGTTCAGGCGTGGGCAAGGCCCGCTGCGGCGATGCCGACAATGACGATCTGCTCGTCTTCGTCGCCCGTGCCGCCCGAGGCACCCGCGGCGCCGAGCACCGCGCCTGCGGCGTCGACGATGAGCACGGCCCCGGTCTGCGCGATGAACTTCTGCTGCGCCGCGGCGGCAATGGCGCCGAAGAACGCCGGCAGGTCTTTGGCACGCTGTGCGAGCGCGCGGCTATTGGTCCCCATGCCCACGGCGGCGGCGGCCTTGCCCAGCGCGATGTCCAGGCGCAGCGCGGTGGCACCGTCTTCGCGCATCGACGCCACGACCTGCGCCGCCGCGTCGACCACCACCACCGCCATGGGCTTGAAGCCGTGTGCGCGCGCGCTCGCCAGCGCGGCGTCGATCACGGGCCGGGCCTGGGCCAGGGTCAGGGTGGGCATGGGTGGTCTTTCGCGTGGGGTGGCGTGGGCGTCGCCGACATGGCGTCGCGGGGGCTACCTTACAACGAGTCGCAGGCCTGGCGCCGCTGCTATCGTGCACGCGGGAATCCATCGCGTAGCGACCCTCGCGGCCATCGGCCGTGCGCACCGTGGGCTGGGAAAATTTAGTGGAGACACACCATGCTTTCGCCTCGCCGCCTCCTTCAACTCGCCTTTGGACTCATGGTCGCGCTGGGCCTGGCCCAGGCTGTGGCCGCGCAACCCACGCAAACGCTGATCTGGTCGGGCTTCCCGCCCGGCGGCCTAGGTGACCAGGTCACGCGCCCGCTGCTCGAGCGGCTCAAGGGCCGCTACCCCGGCACGCTGATCCTCGACAGCAAGGTCGGCGCCGGCGGTCGCATCGCGGCCGACTTCGTCAAACGCGCCCCCGCCGACGGCGCCACGCTGCTGCAAGTGCCCTCGTCCATCGTCACGCTGTACCCGCACACCTACGCCAAGAAACTCGGCTACGACCCGCTGGTCGACTTCGTCGCCGTCACGCCGCTGGCGGCCTACACGGTCTCGATGACCGTGGGGCCGATGGTGCCAGCCGAGGTGGGTACGGTGGCCGACTTCCTGCGCTGGGCGCGCGCCAACCCGGACAAAGCCAACTACGGCATCCCGGCTGCGGGCTCGGCGCCGCACTTCGCCGGCATGATGTTCGAGCGCGCCTCGGGCCTGGCCTTCAAGAGCATTCCGTACAAGGGCGGCGCGCCTCTTTTGCAAGACCTGATGGGCGGCCAGCTGCCGGTGGCCTTCAACGTCATCAGCGAGGTGCTGCCGCACTTGAAGAGCGGCCGTCTGCGCTCGCTGGCCGTGGCCAGCCCGCAGCGCTGGCCGGCTGTGCCCGAGGTACCCACGCTTGCCGAGCTGGGCTACAAGGACATCATCGTCGTTGAGTTTCTCGGCTGGTATGCGCCGGCGAAGACGCCGCCGGAACTGGTGCGCCAGCTCAACGCGGCGGTGCAAGACGCGCTGGGCTCGAGCGAAATGCAAGAGGTCTTCACCCGCAACGGCCTGCTCGCGCTGCGCGAGTCGCCTGAGGCCTTTGCCACACGCGTGAGGGACGAGCTCAACCGCTGGGGCCCGGTGGTCAAAGCCAGCGGCTTCACGCCCGAGGACTGATGGCGACCATCACCTTGACCGGCGCACAAGCGCTGGTGCGCCTGCTGCAGGCCGAAGCGGTGCCCGCCGCCTTCGGCATCGTCGGCGGCAAGCTCGCACCGCTGCTGCACGCCTTGTCGCAGTCGCCGATACCTTTCGTCGGCGTGCGCCACGAAGCGGCCGCGCCGATGATGGCCGCAGCCATCTTTGCGGCCAGTGGCCGCATGGCCGTGGCGCTGGGCGAGATGGGGCCGGGCGCGCTCAACCTCGCCGCCGGTGCCGGCGTGGCGCACAACAACCACCTCGCCGCACTCTTCATCACCACCAACCAGCACCGCGCCGGCGCCTACCCGCACCAGGGTTTGTTCATGGACCTGGACACACGCGCCGTGCTGGCGCCGCTGACGAAGTGGAATGCGGTGGCGCACGACGCACGACGCCTGCCCGAGCTGGTGCGCACGGCCTTTCGTGAAGCCTTGAGCGGCCGGCCCGGGCCGGTGCATCTGGACATCCCGCACGACGTGCTAACGAGCCAAGTGAGCTGGGCTGCGGATGAATTCGACCTGGCGCCGTCGCGCTACCGCGCGATGAGTGGCCCGCGCCCGGCGCCGGCCTGCATGGCGGCCGCTGCGGCCGTGCTGCACAAGGCGCGCCGTGTGCGGGTGGTGGCCGGCGGCGGCGTCGTGCACGCCGGCGCGGCGGCCTTGGTGCGCGAACTCGCCACGCGGCTGCATGCGCCCGTGGTGCCGACGCAGATGGCACTGGGCGTGGTGGCCAGCGACCACGCCGCCTTCATCGGCCATGGCGGCATCATCGCCGGCGACGCCGTCAAACGCGCCTTTGCCGAGGCCGACACCATCGTCGGCATCGGTTGCCGCTTCTCGTCGTGGATGTGGGATGAACACGGGCCGCTGGCGCGGCGTGCCCAGGCGCTCATCAACATCAACATCGACCCCTCGGCCCTGGGCAGCCCGGCCCTGCACGAGGTGGCGATGCAGGCCGATGCCGCGTTGGCGCTGGTCGACCTGTTGCAAGCGCTGCCTGCCGCGCTGCCCGATCTCGAAGCCGCTTGGCTGACGGACCTGCGCGCCACGCGCGCCGCTTACGACGAACGGCTCGCCGTGATGGCACGCGATACCGCCGCGCCCATGCACCCGGCCGCACTCGCGCATGCCGTCGCACAAGCCATGCCGCGCGACGCGCTGGCGGTCTACGACGGCGGCCACACCAGCTTCTGGAGCAACGACCTCACACCCGTGCACGAGCCGCGCACACGCTTTCATGACCCCGGCATGTGCCAGCTCGGCTTTGGCCTGCCCTACGCGCTGGCGCTGCAGTGGCTGCATCCGCAGCGCGCGGTGCTCAACCTCACGGGCGACGGCGCCTTCGGCTTCACGCTGCAAGAGCTGGACACCGCGCGGCGGCTCGAGCTGCCGGTGATCAATGTCGTGCATCACAACGCCGCCTGGGGCGTCATCCGCCAGGGCCAGCGTTTGCAGTTCGACTTCGAGCTCGGCACTTCGTTGGCCGACACCGACTACGCTGCCGTCGCCCGCGGCTTTGGCTGCCATGGCGAGGTGGTTGAAGATGCTGGCCAGATCGCCGGGGCCCTTGAGCGCGCCCGCGCCTCAGGCCTGCCCGCGGTGGTCGACTGCCGCACGCGCTTCGTGCCGCACCCGGCGATGCCGGGCTTTGGCAGCATGAACCGCTATGGGTTTGATGCGCTGACGCGGACGTGACTGACTCATACCAAGTTGCAATCGATCGCTTAAGACTGGGCGATTTGGGAAGGAGCGGTGGCCGATGTCGTGACAGCGTTCATGCGCCGCAGCGGCAATGCCGAGGCCGCGCCCGGCTGGGTGCCGGGGTGAGTATGCGCAGCCGAGCAGCGCTGAGCAGCACAGGGCACTCCGACCGCAGGGAGGGGCCAGCATTCCGAACCCCGGTGCCCAGCCGGGCACGGCCTTGCTGGCGCAAGCGTCGCCGCGTCAGTCTTATCTGATTGAGTGCAAATCCGTATCACTCGA
>JANLYV010000157.1:0-6729 GCA_031365825.1 Rubrivivax sp.
TTGTCGAAGACCATAGGCGGCCAGGCCCATTGGCCGTCGTCCTTGATCTTCAGGTAGTTCAGGCTGCCGGCGTTGCACGCCGCGATCTCGGGCTTGACGCGGCGGAGGCAGGCCAGCGGGCCCGAGACATCACGCCCCACCACGCCGGTGGTGAGGTTGATGATGACGCCGGGGCAGGCCGCGCGGATGGCGTCGACCACGGCCTGCGCCACGTCGGGGTCCCAGCTCGGCATGTGGCCCTGGCCTTCTTCCTGCGCACGCAGGTGCACATGCATGATGCTGGCGCCGGCGTTGAAGGCATCACGCGCTTCCGCCGCCATCTGTGCCGGCGTCACCGGCACCGGGTGCTGCTTGGGGTTGGTCAGCACGCCGTTGAGTGCGCAGGTGAGGATGGCCTTGTCGGCCATGGATGGGCTCATGCCGCTAACTCCAGTTCGACGATGACAGCGCCGGCGGCGACCGACTGGCCCTGCCGCACATGCACGGCACGCACGCTGCCGGCCGCGGCGGCATGCACCCACATTTCCATCTTCATGGCTTCGACGCAGGCCAGCGCCTGGCCGGGCTCAACCTGCTGGCCGACGGTGACCGTCACCTGCACCACGACACCGGCCACCGGTGCGCAGGCGCGTGCCGGGTCGCTGTGGTTCTGTGCGGCGGGGAGGGGTGACGTTTCGCTGAAGGTGAAGGTCGCGCCATCGCGCACGATGTGCAGCCGCAGGCCGTCGCTAGCGGCCAAAGCGCGCTGACGAACACCGGCGTGGGTGAAGCGCACTTCGCGACCATCGATATGGTCGATGGTCAACGCCGCGGGGTCAGGAACACGCAGCGTGCGTGTGCGGCCCTGGCAGCTGAGGCTGAGGTCGAAGCCGGCCACGCTGGCCGGGCGCGATGCCGTGTCGCCCGCGCGTAGCGCCGCGGCGAGCAACCACGCCGCTTCGTCGGGCTCGGGCCGGGTTGAGGGGCCGGCGCCGGCCGCGGCCCATTCGTCGAGCAGTGCCGTGTGCATCGCCGCGGTCTTGAAGCGTGCGTGCTGTGCCAGGTCCCGCAGGTAGCGGCCGTTGTTCACCAGGCCTAGCAGCGGCGCGTCTTCCAGCGCGGCCGTCAAGCGGCGAATCGCGTCTTCGCGGTCGTGCCCGTGCACGATGATCTTGGCGACCATCGCGTCGTAGTAGGGCGTGACCTCGCCGCCTTCGGTGATGCCATGGTCGATGCGCACGCCGGCACGAAGCGCGGCTTGCGGCCGCCAATGCAGGATGCGGCCGGTCTGCGGCTTGAAGCCGTCGTAGGGGTCTTCGGCATAGAGTCGCGCCTCGATGGCGTGGCCACGAAAGTGGATGTCCGTTTGCGCCAGCGGCAGGGGCTCGCCCGCGGCCACACGCAGTTGCCACTCGACGAGGTCGAGGCCGGTGATGCACTCCGTCACCGGGTGCTCGACCTGCAGCCGCGTGTTCATCTCCAGGAAGTAGTGGCGCAACTCGGCATCGACGATGAACTCCACCGTGCCCGCGCCGACGTAGCCCACGGCCAGCGCCGCGGCCACGGCGTCGCGGCCCATGGCTTCGCGCATGGCGGGGCTGACGATGGGCGAGGGCGCTTCTTCGATGACCTTCTGCCGCCGCCGCTGCGACGTGCAGTCGCGCTCACCCAGGTGCACCGCGTGTCCCAAGGCATCGGCGAAGACCTGCACTTCGATGTGCCGGCCACCTTCGATGAGGCGCTCCAACATCAGCCTGCCGTCGCCGAAGCTGCTTTGCGCCTCGCGCCTCGCGCCGGCCAGCGCTTGTGCGAGCTCGGTCATGTCACGCACCAGGCGCATGCCGCGACCGCCGCCGCCGGCCACGGCTTTCACCAGCAGCGGCAAACCGAGTGCATGTGCTTGTGACGTTAGCGCTGCTTCGGATTGATCGTCACCGAGGTAGCCGGGTACGCAGGGCACCCCCGCTTCCAGCATGCGCCGCTTGGCGCGCGCCTTATCGCCCATGGCACGGATGGAGGTAGCCGGCGGGCCGATAAAGGTGAGGCCGGCCGTCACGCAAGCTTCGGCGAACTCGGCGCGCTCGGACAGAAAGCCGTAGCCGGGGTGCACGGCGTCAGTGCCGGTCAGCTTCGCGGCGCCGAGGATCGCGTCGATGTTCAGGTACGAGGCCGAAGCCGGCGACGGCCCGATGTGCACCGCTTCGTCGGCCTGCCGCACATGCGGCGCGTCGCGATCGGCGTCGCTGAACACGGCCACGGTTCGGTAGCCTAGCTGGTGCGCCGTGCGCATCACCCGGCACGCGATTTCGCCGCGATTGGCGATCAATATCTTGCGCAATGGTGGCCTTCCGTCCTGTTCAAGAACGCGCCTGAAAGCGCGCCGTCCAGTCGGCGATGTCGGTCTCGATGGCTGCGCGCAGCGCAGTCAGCGTGGCCGCGCGTGCGCGCAGCTTGGTGGCGGTGAAGGCTTTCGCGTCGAGCTGCTTCAAGCGCGCGAGCTGCAGGTGTGCGGTGTCCATCAATCCATCGGCCGGCGCAATCTGGTCGAGGAAGCCTGCAGCAAGGGCTTGCTCAGGCGTGTGCGCAAGTGCGGTCAGTGCCGCCTGCGTGAAGGCTGCAGGATGCAGGCGCTGGCGGCAGACCTCGATGGCGAAGTGCGGCAGGATCATGCCGATCTGCACCTCGTTCGCCTGGATGCGCGCGCCCTGGTCGACACCGATGCGCACGTCGCAAGAGAGCACGATGAACGCACCCATGGCGATGGCGTGCCCGGTGCAGACCGCCAGCACGGGCTGCGGAAAGCTCAACAAGCGCTCGGTCAGCCGCGCGCCGGCAATGAGCATGCGCAGCGCGACGGCCGGGTCGCCCTTGAACGCGGCCAGGTCGAAGCCGCCCGAGAACATGCCGGGCCGGCCGATCAGCATCACCACCGCCCTGGCTTCTTCGGCGCGGTCCAGCGCTTCGTTCAGTGCGGCGAGCATGGCCACGCTCATGACGTTGGCCTTGCCGTCGTCGAGGGTGATGGTGGCCACACCGTCGTCGATGTGATGTGTCAAACGGCGGTCCATCGTGGCTTGTCCTTCAGGCGAGCAACTCAGGCGGGTGCCCAGTGTGGTTTGCGTTTTTGCAGGAAGGCCATCGTGCCTTCGAGCCCTTCGGGCCCGAGCGCGGCAGCGGAGAAGACTTCGGCCGCCTGCTGCACCAGCGACGCTGGTGTGTTGAAGCGCGCTTTGGCCATCAGCGCCTTGGTCGCGGCCACGGCGCCGGGCGCGCAGGCGAGCATGCTGGCGAGCACACGCGCCAGCGTGGCGTCGAGCTGGTCGGCCGCCGGCGCCTCGTGCACGAGACCCAGCGTCAGTGCCTGCGCCGCGTCGAGCCTGGCCGCGGAAACCGCCAGCCGCTTGGCCTGCGAGTAGCCCAGCCGCTCCACCAGAAACGGCGTTATCTGCGCCGGCACCAGGCCCAGCGCTGTCTCAGGCAGTCGAAAGTTGGCACTCGGCGCGGCGATGGCGACATCGGCCACGCAGGCCAGGCCGAAACCACCGCCCATCACCGTGCCTTCGAGCACGGCCACGGTGGCGATGCCGGTCTGGGCATAGGCCACGCAGAGCTCGCCGAACATGGCGTTGGTCTCGGCCAGCGCGCGCGGATTGGCGTCGAGCTTGGAGCGCGACGCGGCCATGTCCTGCAGGTCGGCGCCGGCGCAGAAGTGGCCACCCGCGCCGCGCAGCACGATGACACGAGTGTCAGCGCTCAACTGCGCTTGTTCGAGCACCACGCGCAGCTCGCGCACCATCGTCAGCGACATGGCGTTGCGGATCTCGGGGCGGTTCAGCGTGACGTGCAGCACCTCGCCTTCGCGGCGCAGCGCCAGCGTGCTGAAAGGCGCCAGCTCCACGCTCACTTGGCGCGCCCAGGCAAGGTGCCTTCGAGCTTGCAGATGATGCCGAGCATGACCTCGTCCGCGCCGCCGCCGATGCTGATCAAACGCCCATCGCGGAAGGATTGCGAGATCGGGTTGTCGGCAGTGAAGCCCATGCCGCCCCAGTACTGCAAACAGGCGTCCGATACTTCGCGCATCAACCGCCCGCATTTGAGCTTGGCCATCGACGCGAGCTTGGTCACATCCTTGCCGCTGACATACATCTCCACCGCGCGGTAGGTCAACGCGCGCAGCGCTTCGACCTCGGTGCGCAGCTCGGCCAGGCGGTAGTGCACCACCTGGTTGTCGAGGATGCTCTTGCCGAAAGCCTGGCGCTGGCGCGTGTAGGCGATGGTCTGGTCGATGAGCCGGTCGAGGCTGCGCAGCGAACCGGCGGCGCCGTACAAACGCTCTTCCTGGAACTGCAGCATCTGCAGCGTGAAGCCAATGCCTTCCTGGCCGATCAGGTTTCGTTTGGGCACGCGCACGTTGTCAAAGAAGAGCTGCGCCGTGTCGCTGGAATGCATGCCGATCTTGTGGATCTTCTGCTTGCTGATGCCGGGGGCGTCCATCGGCACGACGATCAGGCTCTTGTTCTTGTGTCCGGGTCCGTCACTCGTATTCGCCAGCAGGCAGCACCAGTCGGCCTGCAGGCCGTTGGTGATCCACATCTTGCTGCCGTTGATGAGGTAGTCGCCACCCTCTGTTCTGGCGTTGGTCTTGATCGCCGCCACGTCCGAGCCGCCGCTGGCTTCGCTCACGCCGAGGCAGGCGACGTAGTCACCGGTAATGGTCGGCGCCAGGAACTCCTTGCGCAACTCGTCGCTGCCGAAGCGTGCCAGCGCCGGCGTGGCCATGTCGGTCTGCACGCCTATGGCCATGGGCACGCCGCCGCAGTTGCATTGGCCTAAAGCCTCGGCCATGACCATCGAGTAGCTGAAGTCCAGCCCCATGCCGCCGAACTCTTCCGGGTACTTCAAACCCAGCAGGCCCAGCTTGCCGAGCTTTTTGAAGACTTCGTGCGCCGGGAACTGCGCCTTGGCCTCCCACTCGGCGACGTAAGGGTTGATCTCCTTGTCGCAGAACTTGACGACGGTGTCTTCGATCTGGCGGTGTTCGGCGGTGAACTGCATGTCAACTCCGTTGGAATATTAGTAGCGGTGTCAAAAGCGCGCCACGCCGAAGGTGTTGGCGCGCAGCGTGCGGCGCGCGGCCTCGGCGCTGATGCGCAGGCACAGGCCGAGCAGGCGGCGTGTGTCGCGCGGGTCGATGATGCCGTCGTCCCACAAACGCGCGCTGCCGAAGAGCGCGGCGCTCTCGGCGTCCAGGCGCAGGCGCAGCTGTTCGCTCATGGCCGCCAGCGCCTCGTCGTTGGCCGGCAGGCCCATCTTTTCGAGCTTGTTGCGGTTGACGATGTCCATCACCTTGGCCGCCTGCGCGCCGCCCATCACCGCGGTGCGTGCGCTGGGCCAGCTGAAGATGAAGCGCGGGTCGAAGCCGCGGCCGCACATACCGTAGTTGCCGGCGCCGAAACTGCCGCCGAGCACGACGGTGAACTTGGGCACACGCGCGTTGGCCACGGCCTGGATCATCTTGCTGCCATGTTTGATGGCGCCGGCCTGCTCGGCCGCCTTGCCGACCATGTAGCCGGTGGTGTTCTGCAGAAACACCAGCGGCGTGCCGCTCTGGTCGCACAGCTGAATGAACTGCGCCGCCTTGGTCGAGCCCTGTGGCTGGATTGGGCCGTTGTTGCCGATGAGGCCCACCGCCTGGCCCTGGATACGCGCGTGGCCGCACAGCGTGTCGGAAGCAAAGCTTGCCTTGAATTCGAGCAGGTCCGATGCGTCGACGATGCGGGCGATGACCTCGCGCACGTCGTAGGGCTCGCGCTCGTCGGCCGGCACCACGCCCATCAGCTCTTCGGCGCTGAAAAGCGGCGAGGCGCTAACGTCTGAAATACTTGCAGCGTCCCACGGCAACTGGCCCATCAACTCGCGCACCACGGCAATGGCGTGGGCGTCGTTCTCGGTCAGGTATTCACCCAGGCCGGTGATTTGTGCGTGCGTCTGCGCACCGCCGAGTTCTTCTTCGCTGGCGTCTTCGCCTATGGCCGCTTTCACCAGCGGCGGGCCGGCGAGGTAGATGCTGGAACGCCCGCGCACCAGCACGACGTAGTCCGACAGCCCCGGCAGGTAGGCGCCGCCCGCGGTGGACGCGCCATGCACCACGGCGATCTGCGGAATGCCGGCGGCCGAAAGGCGCGCCTGGTTGGCGAAGGTGCGGCCGCCGTCGACGAATATCTCGGCCTGGTACATCAGGTTGGCGCCGCCGCTTTCCACCAGCGCAATCAGCGGCAGCTTGTTTTCGCGCGCCAGCTCCTGCGCGCGCAGGGCCTTCTTCAAGCCCATGGGCGCGATGGTGCCGCCTTTGATGGCACTGTCGCTGGCCGAGATCAGGACGCGCTTGCCGGCCACCACGCCGATGCCGACGATGGAGACGCCACCCATCACCACCTTCTTGCCGTCGTCGTCGTGCATGCCCAGGCCGGCGAGCGGTGAGAGCTCCATGAACTCGCTGCCGCGGTCGATCAATCGCGCCACGCGTTCGCGCGGCAGCAGCTGACCGCGCTGCTCGAACTTGTAGCGCTTGCTCGCACTCTCAGTCACGACCTTGGCTTCGAGGGCGCGCACTTCGGCCAGGCGCTGATGCATGCGCTGTGCGTTGGCGGCAAAGGCCGCCGACTGCGGGTTCAGCGACGACGACAGTGCGGCCATCACTTCAGCACGTCGGGCGTGGTGGCACGGTGAAAGCCGTCGAACGGCGCCGAG
>JANLYV010000160.1:0-5187 GCA_031365825.1 Rubrivivax sp.
ATCCACACGCGCATCATGGCCTACAGCGCCAAATATGCCAGCGCCTTCTACGGCCCTTTTCGCGACGCGGTGGGCTCCAAGGGCAACCTGGGCAAGAGCGACAAGAAGGCCTACCAGATGGACCCCGGCAACAGCGACGAAGCCCTGCGCGAAGTCGCGCTCGACATCGCCGAAGGTGCCGACATGGTGATGGTCAAACCCGGCCTGCCCTACCTCGACATCGTGCGCCGCGTGAAGGATGAGTTCCGCATGCCGACGTTCGTCTACCAGGTCAGTGGCGAGTACGCGATGCTCAAGGCCGCCGCGGCTAACGGCTGGCTTGAGCATGACGCGGTGATGATGGAAACGCTGCTGGCCTTCAAGCGCGCGGGTGCCGATGGCGTGCTGAGCTACTTCGCCCTCGAGGCCGCGGAACTGCTGCGCGCGCGCTGACCGACAAGCTTCAAGGCTGGTTCGGCATGGCGCTGGCGAGCGCCTGGCCGAGCAAGGCATCCTTCAGTTGCGCGTCCGCAGGCGACTTGCCTAGCCAGATGCCCAGCAGCGCGTTGAAGAATTCCGGCTCCTTTCGAAAAGATGTCCGCCATGCGCAGCGTGCCCGGAATTGACTGGCCGAACCCCTCATGCGCGGCGTTGTCCTGCATGCCGCGGGTGAAGAGGTTGCCGAGCTCGGTGGCGTCGACACAGGTTGCTTGTGCATGCACGCTGCCGCCGGCGCAAAGGCCCGGGACGCAACAAGCGGCGGCGGCACGCGTGAGGATTCGTCTGTTCATGCCCGACTCGCAGGGTGCTGAAGCGGGGGTGGCGGCAGTCTGCCACGCAAGGCCACGCCATGTCGGCTGATAGACTCGCCGCCATGTTCACCCCCCGTGAAACCTTGCTGCAGCTGGATCCAGGTTTTGATGACCGGGGAGCCTGGTCCTGGCGTCGCTGGCCGACAGTGCTGACCGCTGCCTGAGCAGCATCAGCCAAGCGCATCCGGGGTGGCACACGCCATCGCCGCCGGCAACACGAAGCCGCCCAGACAGTGTCGCGATCAGCGGCCGCGGCGAAGGGGACCTCCAGTGATCACCGAACTCGAATTCAAGAGCCTTGCGGCCCAGGGCTTCAACCGCATCCCGCTCATCGCCGAGGCCTTTGCTGACCTCGAAACGCCGCTCTCGCTTTACCTGAAGCTGGCGGGCGGTCGCAAGCACAGCTTCCTGCTTGAGTCGGTGGTGGGTGGCGAGCGCTTTGGCCGCTATTCATTCATCGGCCTGCCCGCAAAAACACTGTTGCGCGTGCACCGCTTCGTCACGGAGGTCGTGACCGACGGCGTGGTGGTCGAGCGCCACGAGGGCAACCCGCTAGCTTTCATCGGCACCTACCAGCAGCGCTTCAAGGTCGCACTGCGGCCCGGGTTGCCGCGCTTCTGCGGTGGCCTGGCCGGCTACTTCGGCTACGACGCCGTGCGCTACATCGAACCCAAGCTCGCCCGCGGCGTGAACCAGGGCTGGAAGGACGGCGGCATCGGCACGCCCGACATCCTGCTCTTGCAGACCGAAGAGTTGGCGGTGATCGACAACCTCTCGGGGCGGCTGTATCTCATCGTCTACGCCGATCCGGCCGTGCCCGAGGCCTTCTCACGCGCCAAGCGCCGGCTGGCCGAACTGGGCGACCAGCTGCGCTTCAGCGTCACCGCGCCGCCGGTGAAGCGGGGTGCGTCGTACGCGGTGGAGCGCGAGTTCAGCAAGGTGGACTACCTCGCCGCGGTGGCGCGCGCCAAGGACTACATCGCCGCCGGCGACATGATGCAGGTGCAGGTCGGCCAGCGGCTGAAGAAACGCTACACCGAGAGCCCGCTCTCGCTGTACCGCGCACTGCGCTCGCTGAACCCGTCGCCCTACATGTACTTCTACGACATGGGCGAGTTCCAGATCGTCGGCGCGTCGCCCGAGATCCTGGTGCGGCAGGAGCACACGCCCGAGGGCGACAAGATCACCATCCGCCCGCTGGCCGGCACGCGCCCGCGCGGCGCCACGCCCGAGCTCGACAAGGCGCTCGAAGCCGAGCTCTCGAGTGACCCGAAGGAGCGCGCCGAGCATCTGATGCTGATCGACCTGGCGCGCAACGACATCGGCCGCATCGCGCGCACCGGCAGCGTGAAGGTCACCGAGGCCTTCGTCGTCGAGCGCTACTCGCATGTGATGCACATCGTCAGCAACGTCGAAGGTCTGCTCAAGGACGGCATGAGCAACCTCGACGTGTTGCGTGCGACCTTCCCCGCGGGCACGCTGACGGGCGCGCCCAAGGTGCGGGCGATGCAGATCATCGACGAGCTCGAGCCGGTGCAGCGTGGCATCTACGGCGGCGCCTGCGGTTACCTCAGCTTCGCCGGCGACATGGACGTGGCCATCGCCATCCGCACCGGCATCATCAAGAACAACACGCTGTACGTGCAGGCGGCAGCCGGCATCGTCGCCGACTCGGTGCCCGAGCTGGAGTGGAAGGAAACCGAAGCCAAGGCGCGGGCACTGATCCGCGCGGCCGAGCTGGTCGAAGAAGGCTTCTGAGCCTCATGATGGCGCCCGGCGCCAAAGCGCCGCGTGCCAGCCGATGTCCCAATGGAGACGAATAACCATGAACCCGAAGACCTTCGAAGACTTTGAAACCCAGGCCCGCGACGCCGGTTTTGACGAGGCCTTGGTGCGCCAATGGGCGCCCGACACCGTGGTCGACACGCACACCCACCCGTTCGATGCCAGCGCGCTGGTGACGCAGGGCGAGATGTGGCTTACTTGTGCCGGCAGCACACGCCATCTGGTGCCGGGCGACACCTTCGCACTGGCGCGCGAGGTGCCGCACGCCGAGCGCTATGGTGCGCAGGGCGCGACCTACTGGGTCGCGCGACGCAACGCTGCGTGACGGCGTTGCCGAACCGCCGCCACGTCACACGAGATTCGCCATGGCTGTCGCACCACGCGCCGACCCGCTGGACCACTTCACTGCCGACGAGTGGGCCGAGCTGACAGCGCGCTCGTCTTGGCGCGGGCTGTGGCTGGTGGCGCACTGCTGGGGCGTGATCGCATTGGCGATGGTGGTGGGCGCGATCTGGCCGCTGGCGATACCCCTCGCGATGATCGTTATCGGCACACGCCAGCTGGGCTTGTTCATCCTGATGCATGACGCGGCGCATGCCTTGCTGCACGCCCGGCGAAAGGTCAACGACTGGGTCGGGTACTGGCTGTGTTCGGCCAGCATCGTGCCCTACCGCCCCTACCACCTGCAGCACCACCGTTTCGTGCAGCAGGCCGAAGACCCGGACCTGGGGCTGTCGTCGCCGTTCCCGATCACACGCGACTCGTTCGTGCGCAAGGTGCTGCGTGATCTGACCGGGCAGACCTTCGTCAAGCAGCGATTCGGTCCCATGGCGCAGCGCTTGAAGGGGCGTACCGCTGACGAGCCGGTGATGGCCGTGGTCTTCACCGAGCTGGCGAAGGACCGACGATTTCTCATCGGCAACGCGCTCGGCTTTGCCGTGTTTGCAGCGGCCGGGTGGTGGTGGGTGTGGCTGGTCTTGTGGCTGCTGCCGATGATGACGTGGCTGCCGCTGGTCTACCGCATTCGCAACATCGCCGAACACGCGCTGGTGGCGCAAAACCAGCCCGACCCGCTGCGCCAGGCACGCACTACGCAGGCCAACCGGCTGGAGCGCATCGTGCTCGCGCCCTATTGGGTGAACTATCACTGCGAGCATCACCTGTTCACCAGCGTGCCGTGCTGGAAGCTGCCGCGCGCCCATGCGTTGCTTCGGCAGCGCGGTGTCACAGCGCAGATGGAAATTCAACCCGGGTACGTGAGCATGCTCAAGCTCGCCACGGCCGGGCCTCTGGCGATGGCGAACCCGGCTCGCAAGGCGAGCACGTGACAGGGTTGACCCAAGCGGCAGCTTTGCTCATCCATCGGACCAAACCTGAACGCTGGGTTTGGCCACGATGCGGGCCGCCGGACGACTTCGGCATGAGGATTTCCTTGTTCCGTCGGATCGCGGCGACACTGGCTTCCAGGGCTGCGATGGCTGACGCGTACGCGTACGCTTACGCCTGCGCCTGAAATCGCTTGTGGAGCGATCGCGGCTCCATTCACTCGGGATTCACGCCATGCAGCGTCCGGCTTTATGCATCTGTCTTTTCGTCCTCGCTGCCTGCAGCAAGTCGGCGTCCGAATCCGAGCTCATGTCCCTGGCCCAACAGGCGCTGGACAAACGCGAATTCAATGTGGCTGTCATTCACTTGAAAGGCGCGCTGTCGCAGAACCCGGACTTGGCCGAGGCACGCGTGGAACTGGCCAAGGTCTTGCTGCGCATGGGCGATGCACCGGGTGCGCTGATCGAGCTGCGAAAGGCGCAGGAGGCGCGTGCACCGATCGAGCAGGTGCTGCCGGAATTGGCCAGGGCCATGGTGGCCGTCGGTGACGGCGCCAAGCTCATCGAACAGTACGCCGCCACCACGCTGCCCACGCCTGGAGCGACGGCAGATCTCAAGGCCACCCTGGCCGGTGCGTACGCCCAGCTGGGCCAGACCGACAAGGCACGTGAGGCCGCCGTGGCGGCGATGCAGGCGCAGCCGGGTCACGGCGCCGCCACCGTGGTGTTGGCCCAGCTCGACGTGTCGGCGGGTGACGTCGACGGCGCCTTGCGCAAGCTCGACGAACTGCTTGCGCGCGAGGCTGCCAACGAGCGCGCTGGGCTGCTCAAGGGCGAACTGCTGCTGCGCGCGCGCAAGGACCCGGAGGCGGCACTGGCGTCCTTGCGTCAGCTGCGTGTGGCCAACCCGCAGTCTTTGGCGACACCCCTGGCGATGCTCAATATCCTTTCCCGGCAAGGCAAGAACCAGGAAGCGCGGAGCGAGTTCGAGGCGATGCGCAAGATCGGCCCGCGTCACCCCGAAACCTTGTTCTGGCAGGCCCAGTTCGCCTTCGACGACAAGGACTACAAGGGCTGCCGCGAGATGACCGAATTGCTGCTGGCGCGAAGCCCGAATGAGCTTCGCTTGTTGATGTTGGGCGCCGCGGCCGAATTCGAGATGCGACAGTACACGCTCGCGCAGGGGCTGCTGGGCCGCGCCTTGAAGGTCGCACCCGACCAAGCGCTGGCGCGCCAGATGCTCGCCCAGACATTCCTGCGCACGGCCCTGCCGGACAAAGCCATCG
>JANLYV010000351.1:0-8411 GCA_031365825.1 Rubrivivax sp.
CCACAGCGCGCGCTTTTCGAGCTTGGCGTTGCTGGCGCGCAGGTCGACCATCAGGTTGCCGTAGGTCTTGTGCAGCCGCACCATCACGCTGGAGCTGAAGGTGTTGAGCGCGATCTTCTGCGCCGTGCCGGCCTTGAGCCGCGTGCTGCCGGAAATCACCTCCGGCCCGGTGTCGAGCACGATGCCGATTTCCGCCGCCGCGGCCAGCGGCGCGCCGGGGTTGTTGGCGATGGCGATGGTCAAGGCGCCGAGGTCATCTCGGGCAGCACGCGCCTGAAGGCCGGCACGGCGCAGAAGATCGCGCTCAACACCTTCAGCAGCAGCCTGATGGTGCGGCTGCACAAGGTCTACGGCAACCTGATGGTCGACCTGCGCGCCAGCAACGCCAAGCTCGAAAAGCGCGCGCTGTGGCTGACCATGCTGGCCAGCGGTGCCGACGAAGCTAGCGCCCAAAGTGCGTTGACAGAAAGCGGCAAGCGCGTGAAGGTGGCGATCGTCATGCTCAAGGCCGGCATCGATGCGGCGCAGGCCGAGCAGCGGCTCGATGCCGCGATGGGCAGCGTGGCCGGCGCCTTGCAGCCAGAGGCTCGATGAGCCCACGCTTCACGGCGCTCGACGTCTTTCGCGGCGCGGCGGTGGCGCTGATGATCCTGGTCAACAACCCCGGCAGCTGGAGCCATCTCTACCCGCCGCTTGCCCACGCGCCCTGGCACGGCTGCACGCCGACCGACCTGGTGTTTCCGTTCTTCCTCTTTGCCGTTGGCAATGCGCTGGCCTTCACCATGCCGGCCCTGCGTGACCTCGCGGCCTCGGCCTTCTGGCCCAAGGTGGCACGGCGCACGCTGCTGATCTTCACCATCGGCCTGCTGCTCAACCTCAGCCCGTTCGTGCGCTGGGACGCTGCGGGCGAGCTGGTGTGGCGCAGCTTTGAGACGCTGCGTGTCATGGGCGTGCTGCAGCGCATCGCGCTGTGCTGGGGTGCCGCGGCCGTGATCATCTGGCTGGCCGGCGAGCGCGCGGCGTGGTGGGTTGCGGCAGCGCTCTTGCTGGGCTACTGGTGGGCTTGTGTGGCCTTCGCGCAGGGTGCCGATGCCTATTCGCTCGAAGGCTATTTCGGCACCACGCTCGACCGCACGCTGCTGGGTGCCAACCACCTCTACCGCGGCGAAGGCGTGCCCTTCGATCCCGAAGGCCTGGCCAGCTCCGTGCCGGCCGTGGCGCAGGTACTGCTGGGTTACCTCGCCGGCGCCGCGGTGCGCCGCGCCCGGCTCGACCATGCGCTGGTGGTGCGTCTCTTCGTCAGCGCTACTGCGGCGTTAGTCGTCGCCTACGCCTGGCAAGCCGCGATGCCGCTGAACAAGAAGCTGTGGACCAGCAGCTATGTGATGCTCAGCACTGGAGCGGCACTGGCGCTTCTGGCACTGTTGATCCTGGCCATCGACCTGCGCCGCGACGGCAAGAAGCCCGGCGCCTGGGTCGGCTTCTTCGAAGTCTTCGGCAAGAACGCGCTCTTTGTCTTCGTGCTCAGCGGCTTCGTGCCGCGCCTGCTGGCGCTGCTGCGCTGGGGCGACGGCGTGGACGCTGCCGGGCAGGCGCGCTTCATCTCGCCGCTGCCCTGGCTGTACCGCACGCTGTTCGAGCCGACGTCGGCGCTGGGTGGTGGTGACTTGCGCGTCGGTTCGTTGTTATTCGCCGTGGCCAACCTGTGTGTGTACTGGGCGCTGGCGCGCTGGCTGGACCGCAGGCGCATCTACATTCGCGTGTGAGGACGGCGCTGCATGGCTCAAACCTTCGCGATCCTGCTTACTGACGTGGTCGACAGCACCTTGACCAACTCGACGCTGGGCGACGCCGTGATGGTGCCGCTGTGGCAGGCCCATGACCGGCAGGCGCGTACGCTGATGCAGCAATGGCGCGGCCGCGAAATCGGGCGCAGCGACGGCTTTCTCGTGCTCTTCGACGCCGTGGCCGATGCCGTCGGTTTTGCCCTGCATTACCACCGTGCGATGGCCGACTTGCCGGTGCCGCTGCAGGCCCGCGTCGGCATCCACTTCGGCGATCTCACGCTGCGCGAGAACAGCGCCGAAGACCGCGCCCGCGGTGCGCCGCCGGCAGAGCTCGACGGCGTCGCGCTGCCGCTGGCCGCACGCGTGATGGCCGCGGCGCTGGGCCGGCAGACCTTGCTCAGTGACAGCGCGCAAGCCGTGTTGGGAGCAACGCCGCAGCGCGTGCTCAGCCATGGCCATTGGCGCTTCAAGGGGCTGCTTGAGCCGATGCATGTCTTCGAGGTCGGCGGCGAGGGCGCGCCCTTTGCGCCGCCCCCCGACAGCGCCAAGGCCTACTGCGTCGTGCGCAGCGGCGAACATTGGGTGCCGCGGCGCGACGTTCGCAACAACTTGCCGGCCGAGCGTGACACTTTCGTAGGGCGCGGCCGCGACCTGCGCCTTGTGGCCGAGCGCTTCGAGTCTGGCGCGCGCCTGGTCTCTGTCTTCGGAGCAGGTGGAACCGGCAAGACAAGGCTGGCGCTCCGTTTCGCTCGAAGCTGGTTAGGTGATTTTCCCGGGGGTGCCTGGTTTTGCGACATGTCCATGGCGCGCAGTGTCGACGGCATCGTGCATGCCATCGCGCAGGCGCTGGATGTCCCGCTGGGCCAGGCCGATCCGCTGGTGCAGATAAGTGCCGCGATCGCCGGGCGTGGTGAGTGTTTGTTGATCTTCGACAACTTCGAACAAGTGGCGCCGCATGCCGAGGTCACCTTGGGTCAGTGGTTGGAACGCGCGCCGGACGCGCGGTTTCTCGTCACCACGCGCGAAGTGTTAGGCATCGTCGGCGAGCAAACGCTGGCCTTGGACACCTTGCCGATGGCCGACGCCGTGGCACTGTTTGAGCATCGCGCCGCCGCCTGTGAAGGCTATCGGCCTACGCCCGAAGATGTCCGCGCCATCCCGCAGCTGGTGACCCTCATGGATGGCTTGCCGCTGGCCATTGAGCTGGCGGCACCGCGGGTCCGGGTGATGCCGCCACGCTTGCTGCTGGCGCGCATGGCCGAACGATTCAAGCTCCTTGTATCCACGAGTGGGCGACGCGAACGCCAGGCCACTTTGCGGGCCACGCTGGACTGGTCCTGGGAGTTGCTCAACCAGCCTGAGCGCGACGCGTTGGCAAAGCTGTCGGTGTTCCAGGCGGGCTTCACACTCGACGCCGCGGAAGCCGTGCTTGGTTCAGACATCAGCGGTGGGCGGCCCTGGGCAGGCGATCTTGTGCAGATGCTTGTCGAGAAGTCCCTCGTTCGACAGCTGGGTGCGGGTCGCTTCGATCTATTGCTGAGTGTGCAGGACTATGCGGCCGAGCGCCTGGAGCAACTCAGTGCGACGGCTCGGCTTGGTCTGGCGATTGGCGCGTCGATGCAGACCGTGGCCCGCGCGGCGCACTGGACTTACTTTGCCAACTTGGACGAGGCACCGGCCGGCGCCTGCGTGGCGGAGCTGGAGAACCTGATGGCGGCGACACGACACGCTGCTTTGCATGGCGACGTCGAGGCTTCCAGCCGCGCACTGGTGGCGACATGGGCGGCACTGAAGATGTCCGGTCCTTTTCGTGCCGCCTTGCCGCTGCTGGCTGCGGTCAAGGCCATGGGGGCAGCGAGCGATGTCGCTTCAGTCAGGCTGGGTTGGGTCGGTGGTCGCGCATACCACTTGCTCGGCGACCCGATGCGCGCGCGACACGACCTGGATCGCGGCATGGAGGCTGTTCAGCGGCTCGATTCGCTGCTTTGGACGGCGCGTCTCTTGTGCGCCTCGGCCGACTTGTACACCGCGGCCGGAGCCAGTCAACGCGCGCGCGATGAACTCGACCGAGCCTGGACCATTGCGCAGTCACTTTCCGCGCCTGAATTGAGCCACGACGTGCTCAACACGCTTGGCGCCTGGGCCATGGCACAAGGGCGCATCGGCGAAGCACGCGAGTGGTACGAACGGGCACTGGCCCAACCCGGCGCGCCGGCTACTGGTCACGCGCGCGGTGGCTTGTTGGGCAACCTCGGCGAGCTGTGCATGGCGCAAGGCGAGCTGGACCACGCGCGTCGGTATTTCGATGATGCCCTCGCGCTGGTCTCGACTGGCAAGCATCGGCGCTGGGAGGGCAATATTCACTGCAACCTCGGTCTGCTGCATCACGAACAAGGCCGGTCGCACGAGGCCGAAGTCGAGCTGCAAGCCGCGTTGGCCATCGCCGCCGAGATCGGCTACCTGCGGCTCGAGGCCACGGTGTTGTGCAACCTCGGCATCGTCTTGCAATCACTTGGCAAGTTGGCCTTGGCCGTGGCGTCGCAGCACAAGGCCGTGGCGCTGGCTCAGCACTTGGGCGACCCGCGCGCCGAAGGCCAGTTTCTGGTCTACCTTTGCGAGGCGTTGACGCTGTCGGGCGACGTCGTACAGGCCCGGCACCATGGTCTGCGCGCCGAGATGCTGCTGCGAACGGCTGGCGATTCGTTGAGCCTGGGGCTGGCCCTTTGCGCGCTGTGCGCCGCCTGTGCGTCGCTGGAAACGGAACATCAAGCAGCGGGCTACTTCGCCGAGGCCAGACGCATTGCCGTGGCGGCCAAAGTCTTGACCGGTTCGGAGCTGGGGCGGGCGCTGCAACGTGCGCAAGCGTTGCTCGACGTGCGTGCCGTTTAGGGCGTCGTGAGCGGTGCGTGCGGCAACGCCGTTCGCCGCATCAACTTGCCCTCAGTTGGTATTCGTAATCGTCGGGTCAGTGGCGTCGCAATCATGGGTTTCCGACACACCGAAGGCCGTCGTCGTTCGCTTCACGTTGAACTTGTAGTTCACGAAGACAGGCGGGTCGTCGACCTTGTGTTTGCTGACCCATCTGAAGCGCCGCTTGGACGGCGCGCTGCCGGTGTCGTCGTCAGCATTCGGGTTCTCTGTGTCGGCAACGTCGAAGCCGTTGCCATCCACGGCAAAGCCGTCACGGGGTTGAACGAACAGGTCATCGTTGAAGATCACGCCGGTATTGGCCACAAACTTGTATTCGCCGATCTTGGTGTCCGGGGTGCCCTTCTTCAGCACCCAGACGATCTTGATGCGGTTGTGGCCGAAATCGGTATTCGGCTTGGGCACCATGATCTTCTGCGGATCAGAAAAAACCGCGCATAGACGCGGACCATCAGCAACCACGTACACCGGCACCACGCATCGATGTACGTGCGCGAAACACTGTTGCACGCTGTCCGGGTTCGAGCGGATCTCGACGCCACGAAGCATCTTCTTCTTGGTTTGCGCTTGTGCAGACAAGACGCAAGCCGCCAGGCCAATCAACAAAACGAACCAACGCGTCTTCATCTTTTCGCCCTTCGGGTTGAGGTAGGCGATTCTCAAGCCGCTAGCCGGTGGCGTAAAGATTGCAGGGCTGCCCCATGCACTCGGCAGCCGTCGGCGTCCCTACAACGGATGATTGAGTTGCCGGTGTAGCGTCGTTTACAGCGTTAGGCGGCCGAGCTCTCGCGCCGCGCCGCGGCACGCCTATTGCAAGCCACTGGCCATGGACAGCCGGCAGAACGATCCCACCGACGCTGCCGTCGACCGCCATTCGCTGCTGCTGGAAAGCATAGGCGAGGGCATCTTCGGCATCGACATGGACGGCAGGTGCACCTTCGTGAACCCTGCCGGCTTGCATATGCTGGGGCACCGCACCGAGTCGGTGCTCGGGCGCAATATGCATGCGCTTGTGCATCATTCCCGTGCAGACGGCAGCCACTATCCGGAATGCGAATGCCCCATCTTCAACGCCTTTCGGCGCGGCGACCCTTGCCGCATCGACAACGAAGTGCTGTGGCGCGCCGACGGCACGCCCTTTCACGCTGAATACGCCAGCCACCCCATCCTCGACGAAGGGCGCGTCGTCGGTGCAGTCGTCAGCTTCATCGACATCGGTGAGCGCAAGTGGGCCGAGACGTTGCTGCGACGCAGCCACGACGAGCTCGAAGCCCGTGTCGCCGCGCGCACCCAGGAGCTGAGCGAAGCGCTGGCGCGTCTGCGCGACCGCGCCAATCATGCCGAGGCCGTGCGCGAAGACGAACGAACCCGCATCGCGCGCGAAATCCACGACGAACTTGGTTCGCTACTGGTGGCGCTGAAGATGGACAGCGACTGGCTCGCGCGGCGGCTGCCCGAGGCGCCCGCGCTGCATGCCAAGTGCCAGGCGATGGGCCGATTGATCGACACGGCCGTGGTCAATGTCGGCCGCATCATCACCGACCTTCGCCCCAGCATCCTCGATCACCAGGGCCTGTGGGCGGCGCTTGAGTGGCAGGCACAGGAATTCATCGAAGCGGCCGAAGTGCAGGCCGACCTGCAGGTGGTGGTTGCGGCCGGCGTGGCGCCGCCGCAGGGGCCGCTGGCGATCGCGGTGTTCCGCATCTTTCAGGAGATCCTGTCCAACGTGGCGCGCCACGCGCGTTCGCGGCGGGTGTGGATCCGCATCACGGTGGACGACCCGCCGCAGCCGGTGCTCTACATCGACGTGCGTGACGACGGCGTGGGTGCCACGCCGCAGCGCCTGGCCGCCACACGCAGCCACGGCGTGCAGGGCATGTACGAGCGAGCGGTGCAGTTCAAAGGCAGCTTGACGATCGACAGCGCGCCAGGCCAGGGCACGCGCGTGCGACTGGCGATGCCGCTCCAGGAGAACGCGACGTGATCAGAGTGCTCATCTGCGACGACCACATGATCGTGCGCCAGGGCATCCGCCAGTCGTTGGCCGAGGCTCCCGACATCATCGCGGTGGAAGAGGCGGCTGACGGCCCCGCAGCACTGAAGCGGCTGCGCGAGCAAGACATTGACGTGCTGCTGCTGGACATTGCGTTGCCAGGCCGCGACGGACTCGATGTGTTGCGCCAGGTGCGTGCCGAACATCCGCGCCTGCCGGTGCTCATGCTCAGCACCTACCCTGACCGCCAGTACGCCGTGCGCAGCCTCAAGCTCGGTGCTGCCGGTTATCTGAACAAGAGCGTCGACTCGGAGCAGATCGCGGCGGCGGTACGCCGCGTGGCCAGCGGCCAGCGGTTCATCACGCCGACGGTGGCCGAGCTGCTGGCGCACGCGCTTGGTGCCGGCCGCCATGACGCGGAGGCGCCGCCCGAGGAACAACTGTCGCACCGCGAGTTCCAGGTCTTTCGGTTGCTGGCCAGCGGCCAGAGCGTGGGCGAGATCGCCAAGGCGCTATCGCTGTCGTCCAACACCGTAAGCACCTACCGCGCGCGCATCCTGGACAAGACCGGCATGCGCAACGACGTCGAACTGGCGCTGTATGCCATGCAGCACCGGCAACACGAGCCAATGTAGGGCTGGCACTACATCCGATTGCCGCTGGCATCGATGTTGCGGCGGCGCTTGTGGGCCTAGATTTCAGACAACCCGCCGATGCGGATGGGACTCTCATGAACCGCTACTTCGATCCCTACGACGCCGACCGCCCCTTGCGCCTGGGCTGCCGCTGCGGCCAGCACTTGAGCGAGGCCGAACATGCGGCTGCGACGCTGCGCGAGCGCAGTGAGAGCGCCGACTTCGAGGCCTATTCGAATCAGTTCGTCGAGGCCACTTTGATGAAGGCGCTGTTCCCACAGGATGCCTTGCGCCGGCGCTTCCTGCGCGCCGTGGGCCGGCGCACGGCGATGGCGGCCGTGGCGAGTGTCCTGCCCGTGGCCAGCCTGCAGGCCATGGCGCAAGACAAGGCCGGCGCGGTCGAGAAGCGTGATCTCAAGATCGGCTTCATCCCCATCACCTGCGCCACGCCGCTGATCATGGCGCACCCGCTCGGCTTTTATGCCAAGCAGGGCCTGAACGTCGAGGTCGTGAAGACGGCCGGCTGGGCGCTGATCCGCGACAAGATGATCAACAAGGAGTACGACGCCACGCACTTCTTGAGTCCCATGCCGCTGGCGATCTCGCTCGGCCTGGGCTCGATCGCCACGCCCATGAATGTGGCCACCATCCAGAACACCAATGGCCAGGCCAACACCTTGGCCGTGAAGCACAAGGACAAGCGCGATCCCAAGGATTGGAAGGGCTTCAAGTTCGCCGTGCCTTTCGAGTACTCGATGCACAACTTCCTGCTGCGCTACTACGTGGCCGAAGCCGGGCTCGACCCGGATCGTGACATCCAGATTCGCGTCGTGCCGCCGCCGGAGATGGTGGCCAACCTGCGCGCCGGCAACATCGACGGCTTTCTCGGCCCCGACCCCTTCAACCAGCGCGCGGTGTTCGAGGAGGCCGGCTTCATCCACCTGCTGACCAAGGAGCTGTGGGACGGACACCCTTGTTGCGCTTTCGGCACCAGCACCGAGTTCATCCAGAAGAATCCCAACACCTTTGCCGCGCTGTACCGCGCCGTGCTCACCGCCGCAGCCATGG
>JANLYV010000173.1:0-17590 GCA_031365825.1 Rubrivivax sp.
GAGCTTTTGCATGATGAAGCCTTCACCGCCGAAAAAGCCTACGCCGAGCTTGCGCTGGAAGGCGATGCCAAGGCTCACGCCGCGCGCGGCGCAGAGGAAGGCGTCTTTCTGGCAGATGAGCGTACCGCCGAGTTGACGCAGGTCCATCGCCAGAATCTTTCCCGGGTAAGGTGCGGCAAAGGCCACGCGCCGCTTCGTGGGAGCGCTGTTGGTGTAAACAGTGGTGAAAAGCGATTCACCCGTCACCAGACGTTTGCCCGCGCCCAGGAGCTTGCCCAGCAGCCCGGCATCGCCGGCGCCGGACGCATCGCCGAAGACCGTGTCCATGTCGATGCCGTCGTCCATGTACATCATGCTGCCGGCCTCGCCGATGGCCGCTTCGCCTGGGTCGAGCTCGACCTCGACGAACTGCATCTCGGCGCCCTTGATCTCGTAATCCACCACATCCATTGCCATGCTCATGTCCTTGGTGCGGCTCCTGCCGGGGGGCGGTTGCCCATGTGTCGGCGATCGTACCCAAGCCCCTGCGCTGCCAGTGCGGGCGGCGCCCTTGCGTAGCATCCCGTTGCAAGACGGGCCTTCCGGCGGCTGGCCATTTCGCCGCGCGTCCGCAGAATCCCCGGCCATGATTGCCTTGAATCCTTCCCTGGCCTGGTCGGCCGGTGCCGTGGCCACCAGCGCACTGGCGTTGTCGGTCTTCGGCGCCACGCGCCGGCACTATGGCGGCTGGGTCGCCTGGCTGATGTCGCTGTGGGCCATGGCGCTGGGCCTCATGCTGGCGGCGGTGACGCCAGCCTGGCCGGCAAGCACGCTGCTGGCCGAGCTGCTGCTGCTGCAGTGGCCGCTGTTGTGCCTCATCGGCGTGCGGCGATTTCATGCCCGGTTGCAGCTGCCAGGCGACCAGCGCATCGACCTGCTCGTGGCGCTGTCCACCGGTCTGGTGGTGATGATCGGCGCAGCCTGGTCGCGCGACAGCGGGCCTGACGCGTTTGCGCCGGCTGCGGCCTCGCTTGCGGCCCATCTCTATGTCGCCAGCCTGCTCTTCTGCGCGCCCGGCGGGCGCGACGGTGCGGCGCTGCGCTTGTGGGGTGTGGTGACGCTGGCGGGCTGTCTGTTGCCGGTGGCCTGGGCGCTGCTCGGCGGCGACGCGGTGCCGTCGCTGGCGCTGCGCGGGCAGAGCGCAGCGCTTGCCGCGGTGCTGTCGAGCTTCATCGCCATCGCGCTGGTGGGCGACCGCACCGAACGCCAGTTGCGCGACTCACGCCGGCGCCTGCGCTGGCTGGCCAATATCGACTCGCTCACGCATGTGCCCAACCGGCGCCACTTCAGCGAACTGGCCACACGTGCGCTGGCGGCCGACCTGCCCGGCAGCGCCGCCCTCGTGCTGTTCGACGTCGACCACTTCAAGCTGGTGAACGACCACCTCGGCCACGCCGCCGGCGACCGCGCCTTGCGTCTCGTGGCGCGTTGCGTGCAGGAAGTGCTGCGCACGAACGACGTGCCCGGCCGCCACGGTGGCGACGAGTTCGTGCTGCTGCTACGCCGCGCCAACACGGCCGAGGCGATGACGGTGGCCAACCGCATCGTGGCGCGGGTGCAGGCTCAGGCACGCGAGACGGAGCTGCCGACCATGTCGCTGAGCTTCGGCATCGTGCACCTGCATCGCAACGAAGCGCTGGACGACGCCTTGCGCCGCGCTGACCAGGCCTTGTACGAGGCCAAGCGCCAAGGCCGCTCGCGTGCGGTCGCCGCGGCGGGGCATGAGGGCCAGCCGGTGTTCATCGACAGCCAGACGCTGGGGCTGCATGCGGCCTGAAATCGCCCTCGCGGAGCGCGCCGGATAATCGCGCCCCGGCTCGCCGCGGGCCGGGCCATGAGGGGTGAGGATGCTGCAGTCGGTGATGGCCATCAGCGTGGGTGCAGCACTCGGCGCCTTGTTGCGCTGGGCCCTTGCCGGCTGGCTCAATGGCAGCGCGTCATGGATGCCGATGGGCACCCTGGTGGCCAACCTGGTGGGTGGCTACCTGATCGGCGTGGCCGTGGTGGTGTTCGCACAGCAACCCGAGCTGTCACCCGCCTGGCGGCTCTTCATCATCACCGGGCTGCTGGGCGGCCTGACCACCTTCTCGACCTTTTCGGCCGAGGTCGTGGCCATGCTCCAGGCCGGCCGCCTGGCGCCGGCGCTGGCCACCATCGCCGCGCACCTGGCGGGCTCGCTGCTGCTGACGCTGGCCGGCATCGCCAGCGCCAGCTGGTGGCGGCGTGGCTGAACGCACTGCTAACCACAAGAGTCAGCGCATGAGTCAGCGCATGGCCCCGACATCGAGTGCCAGTGGCTAGCGTATTAGTTGCGCGCAGTGCACACCGTGAGGGTCCACCGTTAGCATTTCTGATGAATGGGCCTATCATCGCCTCCAAAATCGAGACAGGGAGCTGCTTTGACACCCCCATACGCATCATGAAATTTCGTACCTCTGTGATCTTCACCGGCAAGCGCTTCAAGGTGCCGCAAGGCATCCAGCGCATCGACGTGCGTTCCACCCACGGCTGGCAGCTGCGCTACGGTGGCACCAAGTTCTTCAACGACGGCAGCACCGACGGCCGCGGCGCCACGGCTTCGCTGGCCGCGGCGAAGAAGGAACTGCTGGCGCGCATCAACAAGATGCCCGCGCCTTCGCTGCTGCAGAAGCAGCCGAACCAGACCAAGGGCAACGACCTGCCGGTGGGCATCTCCGGCCCGATCGTGCGGCTGCGGCCGAACTCGAAGGTGCGCGACTGCAGCTTCTCGGTCTCGGTGCCGCTGTATGGCGCCAAGCCACGCCGGCGTTCGGTGTACATCGACACCGAAAACACCTTCACGCAGGAGCGCTACCAGGCGGCATTGAAGCGTGCGCTGGAAATGCGCAAAGAGGCCGAGGTGAAGTACGAGAAGGACGCCACCAAGGCCAAGCGCTTGGATGCCAGGATCCTCAAGACCGGCTGATCACAGCCCAGGCTGGCGCCGGCGCGGCGCCAGCCTCTAGAAACGGCAGGCGCTGTTGGCAAAGCCCACGAACCAGCCCAGCAGCCAGATGAACAGAAATAGCATCGCGAAGCCGAGCGACGCTGGCATGCGCGAGTGCCGCTGAAAGGCGCGTCGCAGCAAGTACGGCATGCTCAGCAACACCAGCAGCGCGAAGACGCCCACCCAGGCGTAGGCGGCCAGCCCCCATTCGCAGCCGTAAGGCGCAGCCACCAGCGCCAGGCCAAGCTGCAGTAAGCACATGGCGGCGACGATGCTGTAGGCGGATGTACGGCGTCTCATAGGTAAGGTGGACACGCTGGGGACACCGATGGTAACCATCAATTCACCCCTGACTGCCGATGGTGGCGGGCACGTACACCGCCAACCACGTGTTCGTCGGGGCAGGCAGGCGTGCCGCGCCACACGCGTGTTAGCGCTGCTCGTGCTGCTAGGGGTCGTGCCGGCTGCCGCGGCCGCAGTGACCGCCACCACTGGCTGCACGCTGGTGTACGGACACGGCCGCAACGTGGCCGACGACGACGCAGCCAATGCGTCTTGGGACAAGGTCAACCACGCTTTCGCGACCGAGGCTGCGGCGGCCATGGCCGCACAAGGCATGGCAGTGGTGCCGGTGATGTTGCCGGTGGTGATGTCCGACCTGAACGTCATCGTCGCCGGTTTGCTGGAACGTGCCGATGCCGTCGCTTGCACGCGCATCGTCGAAGCCACGCTCTTTGCCAACGATGACGGCGAGTTGCTGGTGGCACGGCTGCGCGCCTACCCGGTGCTGCGCGAAGGTGGCAAGAGCCGCATCGGCGCGGCCGACTACACCCATCAGCAGGAGTACCCCAACACGCAGCGCAACCGCGACCGCCTGGTGCCCGCGGCACTTGGGCGTGAGTTCGCAGACACCTACCTGCGCCGGGCCGTACCATGACGGCGACCCGGCCACGAATAGCGGCAACTTGACCCGCTTCTTTCCCACTTGCATCACACGCGGCGCACGCACAATGACGGCGTCGATGGCGACAACCGACCGCAACACTGGGCGGATCACCGGAACCCGTGCCCGGCGCCGTCTACACCCATCCTCTCAAAAACGAAGGGCCACCGCGGTGGCCCTTCGGCTGTTTCGGCGTGGGCCGGCCTCGGGTCAATCCGCCGCGAAACAGTAGAACAAGCCCGCACCGCCGGTGCGGCGCAAAGCATCGCTGCTGCAACCGGCGCTCTGGTGCGAGAAGTTCCAGGAGGTGGCCCAGTTCTCGGGCAAGGGGCCGCTGCGGTCGTGGTGGCCGACGATGGCCGAGCCGTCGCCGCTCTTGGTCCAGCCGCCACAGGTGGTGTCGGTCTGCGGCGCGAAGGCCGTGCCGTCGGCGCGCGAACCGGTCAGGATGTCGTGGTTGTTGGTGGCGTCGCCGCGGCCGAGCACGGCGTTGCCCTTCTCGTCCAGCGCGGTGGTCTTGCCGATGTGGTTGCCGTTGTGCAAGTGGCCAACATCGCCGGCAATCAAGGCGCCATTGGCGTTGAACCAGGGGCCTTTGCCGATGCGGTCGCGTGCGTTCACCGAAGCGACGCCCGGCGCGGTGGCGGTGGGGAAAGAACCCGGCGCGCTGAGGTAGGCACGCCAGGTGCGGTTGCCCGCGCCACCTGCGGCACCGAGCTTCTGGCAGTGGGCGTCGGCGCCGGCCAGGCCGCCGAGGTCGGCTCCCTTGCCCGGCCCGGCGCTGGTGACGAAGAAGCTCATCGGGCCACTCGAAGGTGTGGTGGCGCAAGCCGCCAGCAGCGCCGCGGCGGTGATGGCAAGGACGGGGTGACGCATCGATCGACTCCTGTTTTCGGCACTCTGAATGGCACCGCTGCCAGGATTACGCGCCAAGCGCGAGCCCAATTCCTCAGCGTTTTCCCGGGCGCTTGATCGCAGGCGGCACCTTGCGCGCCACGTTGGCCGCCGCCGCACCCGAGCCGTCGTCGCGCGGTGGCAATCCGGTGTGCTGCGTCAACAATCGCCCGCGCGTCACGGTCGAAGTGCGCGTGCCCACCGCGGTGGAGTTCTTGCGTCGCGCCGACTGATAACTGCCATCGGTAGCAGGCTGGAAGGTCGGGATGAGGTGGTGCTTGGCGTTGCCCACGAGATCGGCGCGGCCCATCCGCTTCAGCGCCTCGCGCAGCAGCGGCCAGTTGTTCGGGTCGTGCCAGCGCAGGAAGGCCTTGTGCAGGCGGCGGCGTTTGTCGCCGCGCACGATGTCGACCTTCTCGGCCCGCGCCGGGTCGCGGCTGATGCCCTTGAGCGGGTTCAGGTCGGTGTGGTACATCGCCGTGGCCGTGGCCATGGGGCTGGGGTAGAAGGTCTGCACCTGGTCGGCCTTGAAACCATTTTTCTTCAGCCACAGCGCCAGGTTCATCATGTCTTCGTCGGTCGTGCCCGGGTGCGCGGCGATGAAGTACGGGATGAGGTACTGCTTCTTGCCGGCTTCAGCCGAGTACATCTCGAACATCTGCTTGAAACGTTCGTAGCTGCCCATGCCGGGCTTCATCATCTTCGACAGCGGCCCGCCTTCGGTGTGCTCGGGCGCGATCTTCAAATAACCGCCGACGTGATGGGTCACGAGTTCCTTCACGTACTCGGGCGACTGCACCGCCAGGTCGTAGCGCAGGCCGCTGCCGATGAGGATCTTCTTCACCCCGCGCAGCTGCCGCGCGCTGCGGTACAACTTCACCAGCGGGCCGTGGTCGGTGTTCAGATTCGGGCAGATGCCGGGGTAGACGCAACTCGGCTTGCGACAGGCCGATTCGATCTCGGTCGTCTTGCAGCCTATGCGCCACATGTTGGCGGTGGGGCCACCGAGGTCGCTGATGACGCCGGTGAAGCCTTTGACCTTGTCGCGGATCTCTTCGATCTCGCGCACGATCGAATCTTCGCTGCGGCTCTGGATGATGCGGCCTTCGTGTTCGGTGATCGAGCAGAAGGTACAGCCGCCGAAGCAGCCGCGCATGATGTTGACGCTGAAGCGGATCATTTCCCAGGCCGGGATCTTGGTCGCACCGTCATGGCTGCCGGCCTCATCCGCGTAACTCGGATGCGGGCTGCGCGCATAGGGCAGATCGAAGACGTGGTCCATCTCCGCCGTCGTCAGCGGTATCGGCGGCGGGTTGATCCAGACGTCGCGCTCGCCATGGCGCTGCACCAGCGCGCGCGCATTGCCGGGGTTGGTCTCCAAGTGAAGCACGCGGTTGGCATGGGCGTAGAGCACGGCATCGCTCTTCACCTGCTCGTAGGCCGGCAGGCGCAGTACGGTTTTCTCGCGCGCAGGCATGACGATGGCGCTGCTCTTGCGGGTGGCGGGCATGGCGATCACGGACTGTGCCGGCGCTGCGTCGCCGCTTTCTTTCGCGCATGACTCCCCCACCGACGCCGCGGCTTCGCTCGTCGTCAGGTAAGGATTGATGTAGTCGTCGATGCGGCCGGGGCGGTCGACCTCGGTCGAGTCGATCTCGAACCAGCCGGCGGCGCTGGCATCGTCATCACGCCGCATGAAGGCGGTGCCGCGCACGTCGGTGATGTGCTGCAGCGGCTCGCGTGCGGCGATGCGGTGGGCGATCTCGACGATGGCGCGTTCGGCGTTACCGTAGACCAGCAGGTCGGCCTTGCTGTCGACCAGGATCGAGCGGCGCACCTTGTCTTGCCAGTAGTCGTAATGCGCGATGCGGCGCAGGCTGGCCTCGATGCCGCCGATGACCACCGGCACTTCACTCCAGGCTTGCTTGCAGCGCTGGGTGTAGACCAGGGTCGCGCGGTCGGGCCGGCTGCCGCCCAGGCCACCCGGCGTGTAAGCATCGTCGCTGCGGATCTTTCGGTCGGCGGTGTAGCGGTTGATCATCGAATCCATGTTGCCGGCGGCGACGCCGAAGAACAGGTTCGGTTTGCCCAACGCCTTGTACGGCTCGGCGCTTTGCCAGTCGGGCTGGGCAATGATGCCGACACGAAAGCCCTGGGATTCGAGCACGCGCCCGATCACCGCCATGCCGAAGCTCGGATGGTCGACGTACGCGTCGCCGCTGACGATGACGATGTCGCAGCTGTCCCAGCCGAGCTGCTCCATCTCGGCGCGGCTCATCGGCAGGAACGGCGCGGGGCCGAAACGTTTGGCCCAGAAAGGCCGGTAGGCCGTCAGCGCCTTGGGCAGGCGTGGCAAGGCCTTGGCGGCAGGTCGGGTGGGGAGGTCAAGGGTTGGCAAGGGCAGCTCGGGCCGGCGTGATGCGCGGCGGCTGCGATTGTCGCCGTTCAGGGCAGAACGAGTTCGAAGCGCGCGCCGCCGCCCTTGCGGTCGAACAAGGCGACGCTGCCTTCGCGGCCGCCGCTGCAGTGTGCCCTCGCCACGGCGCGGCACAGTTCCGTGCCCAGGCCGGTGGACCAGGCGTCGCCGGCACCGGCGGTGGCGGCCAGCCCAGGCCCGTCGTCTTCGACCGACAGCACCAGGTAACCGTCACGCTGCGCGGCGTCGAGCGTGACGGCGCGGCGTGCGAAGCGGCAGGCGTTGTGCAGCGCCGCGTCCAGCGCCAGGCGCACCAGCCGCACGTCGAAATACCAGAACGGCGGCACGTCGGCACAGGCGCCCACATGTGCCTGCAGCCTCGGCGCGGTGCGCGCCAGCGACGCTGACAGGTGCTGCATCAGCGCCTGCGGCGACTCGTCGTCGACGATGGCGCGCAGGCCTTCGTCGCGGTACAGCGTGAGAAAGGCCACGAGCTCGCGCCGCATCTGCTCGCAATGCAGGCGTGCCGTGCGTGCGGCCTCGGCGCGCGGCTCGAGCTCCAGCGCCAGCAGCTGGCCTTCGAGCACGCCGAGCGCGTTCTTCAGGTCGTGCACCGCCAGTGCGGCAAGCTCGGGTGTCATCGAAGTGCTGGCACTCAGGCGGTTTCGGTGGCGGCCGCGCCGGTCTTCAGGCCGGCCAGCGTCTCGCGGTAATAGCGGTGCATCTGCGCCACGCGATCGTTGCCGGGCATCAGGCTGTCCAGCCGCGTGAGGTAGGCGCGCACGCGCTCGGACACGGCCGTGCTCAATTGCTTTTTCAGCCGCAAGGACATGCAGTTCATCTGCGCCGCCTGCAGCAGCACGCCGGTGTTTTCGGGGTACTCGCGCAGTGCGGCTTCGATGGCGGCCAGTGCCTCGTCGATCTGGCTGTTGCGGAACAGGGTCTTGGCGTCCGTCACCTTGCCGTTGAGGCCCTTGACGGCGGTGTCCACCACCTGCTGCAACAGGTGTTCGCGGCCGGTGTCTTTCAACACCTTGCCGATGAGCTGCTTCACGCGTGGGTTCTCGTGGTCGGCACTCACCGCCGTGGCCAGCAGCTTCAGGCCGGCCTCTTCGTTGCCTGTCATCAGCTCGGCCTTGGCCAGAGCGACCGTCGCGAAATCGGCCTTGGCGCGGCGCACCGTCTGGCGCGCGCGCGCCAGGCTGGCTTCGGCGCCCGCGGTGTCGCCGACACCCACTTGTGCCTGTGCCTTGATCGTTAGCGCCACGCTGGCGAATTGGGGGTCGTGGCGGTTGTTGGGCACGGCGGCGTCGAGCAGCGTGATGGCCTCTTGCCACTCGCCCGCATCGCACTTCACCTGCGCCAGATGGAGCACATCCTGTGACTGCGCCGTGATCGAGCCTTTGGTCGCGCGGGTGAGCTTGGTGAAGCACTCCTTCGCGGTTTCAAGGTCGCCGTTGCGGTACGCGCACTCACCCACGATGCGCTGCCGGCGCGCCGAAGGCATGACGGCGGCGGAGTCACGCAAGATCCACATCGCGCCTTCGTTGTCGCCCTGCGCTTCGAGGCAGGCAGCCACCAGGTCGTAGGCCTCAACCGCCTTCTCGCCTTCTTTGGAACGGATGATGTCGTGGGCCAGCGCCTTGGCTTCCTCCAGATTGCCTGCGGCCTTTTGCGCACGCGACATGCCCAGCTGCGCCCACACCAGGCCGGGGCGTATGGCCAGCACTTTGCCGTAGATGGCAGAGGCCTCTTCGTGCCGTCCCAGCTGCAGCAGCGTCTGCGCCTTGATCTGCAACGCGTGCATGGTCCAGCGGCCCTGCTTGGCCACCACCTCGTCGCACGCCGCCAGTGCGCCGGGGCTGTCGTGCCGGCCCAGGCATTGATGCACGGGTTGCAGCGCATTGCGCCGCTCGATCTGCGTCTTCAAGCGCTCTTCGATGTCGCCCACCGTCACCGGCTTGAGCAGGTAGGCGTCGGGTTTGCATTCACTGGCCGAGGCCACCGAGGCGTAGGAATTCTCGGCCGTCACCATGAAGAAGATGGTCTCGGGCGGCAAGGCACCGGTCTCGCGCAGCACTTCCAGGATCTGCTGGCCGTCGGACTTCTGGTTCAGGTTGTAGTCGCACATCACCAGGCCGTATGGGCGCGACTTGATCAGGCGCAGCGCGTCTTCGGCGGTGGTGGCCACGTCGACCTTGTTGATCTGCAACATCGTCAACTGGCCACGCAAGGTGGTCTGCTGCGTGGCCATGTCGTCGATGATGAGCACGGACAGGTTGGCAAAGTGGGGCTGGAATGACATGGGCGCTCCATTCGTTTCCGCCAGAAACGGCGAAACGTCGTCTGCGCTGTTTCGGCACCTGGCGCCGTGACTTGAACGTGGCGCCGGGTGCTGCTCAAGTCGAGCGCGGCGGCGCCGATAAATCCACGATGCAGCCTGTCGGTTTGATCATCCTCATCGTGTTGGCCAGCCTCGGTGTCGTGGGCGTGATCGCCTGGACGCTGGGTGGCCGCTGGATACGCCCCGGCACGCCGCGCACACGCAAACGCGAAGCGCCTGCGCCAGGCGCCGCCGGTGTGCGGGCGAACCGCGAAGTCAAGCGCGTGGTCGTGCCGGCACGGGGTGGCGACATCGCCCGCATCGTCGCGGCTCAAGTACTGGCCGAAGCAGCCCCGGGAACAGCGCCCATAGCCCCGATGGGCATGCCCGCGTCGACCGAGCCTGCCGAGAGTATGGAGGGCGTCGACGGCGCCATCGACACGAGCACGGGTGACACCACCTGGCCCAGCACCTCCTGGCACAGCACCACCTGGCCGGCGACGCAGCCCTTCGCACTGTCGCAAGTGCCGACGTACCTGGCCGAGACCGAGCCCATGCCGCTGGAGACCTTGACCACGGCGCGATGACTGCTGCCGCGACTGCGTTCGTTCAGTCGGCGGCCACGGCCACCCCCTTGGCCGGCGACGGTTCGGCGTCATCGATGTCTTCACCCAGGAAGCCGCCGCTCTGGTGTTCCCACAAGCGCGCATAGATGCCACCGGCCGCGAGCAGCGTGCGATGGTCGCCCTGTTCAACGACGCGGCCGCGGTCCATCACGATCAGACGATCCATCGCCGCGATGGTCGAAAGGCGATGGGCGATGGCGACCACGGTCTTGCCCTCCATCAGCCGGTACAGGCTTTGCTGGATGGCGGCTTCGACTTCGCTGTCGAGCGCGCTCGTGGCTTCGTCCAGCAGCAGGATCGGCGCGTCTTTCAACATCACGCGTGCGATGGCGATGCGCTGGCGCTGGCCGCCGGAGAGTTTCACGCCGCGTTCGCCCACGTGCGCGTCGAAACCCCTGCGGCCTTTGGCATCGGCCAGGCTGCGGATGAACTCGCTGGCTTCGGCGCGTTCGGCCGCGCGCGCCATCTCGCCCTCGTCGGCATCGGGCCGGCCATAGAGGATGTTGTCGCGCACCGAACGATGCAGCAGCGAGGTGTCCTGCGTGACCATGCCGACCTGGCGGCGCAGGCTGTCCTGGGTCACGCCGGCGATGTCCTGGCCGTCGATGGTGATGCGGCCACCCTGCAGGTCGTACAGGCGCAGCAGCAGGTTCACCACCGTGCTCTTGCCCGCGCCGGAGCGGCCGACGAGGCCGATCTTTTCTCCCGGGTGGATGGTCAACGACAGGTCTTCGATGACGCGCCTGGATGCCGCTTCGCCACCGGCCGCGTAGGCAAAGCTCACGTTCTCGAAGCGCAGTTCACCGCGCGGCACGTTCAGCGCCACGGCACCGGGCGCGTCGAGCACGGTGCGCTGGCGCGACAGGGTCTTGATGCCGTCCTGCACCGTGCCGATGTGTTCGAAGAGCGAGGCCATCTCCCACATCACCCAATGCGAGATGCCGTTCAAGCGGAACGCCATCGCCGTGGATGCAGCCACGGCGCCGACGCCGATCTGGCCCTGCGTCCACAACCACAGCGCGGTGCCGGTGGTGGCGGCGATGAGCGCCACGCTCAGGCTCTGGTTGACGATCTCGAAGCCGGTGACGAGCCGCATCTGCCCGTGCACCGTGCCCATGAATTCCTGCATTGCACTGCGCGCGAAGTGCGCTTCGCGGCGCGAGTGCGAGAACAGCTTGACGGTGGAGATGTTGGTGTAGGCGTCGGTGACCCGCCCGACCATCAACGAGCGTGCATCGGCCTGAGACTGCGCCACGCGGCCCAGGCGCGGCACGAAATAACAAAGCGTCAAGGCGTAGGCCGCGAGCCAGCCGAGGAATGGCAGCATCAACACGAGGTCGAAGGCGCCGACGATGGCCACCATCGTCACGAAATAGATCACGACGTAGACCAGGATGTCGGCCACGATGAGCCAGGTGTCGCGCACGGCCAGCGCCGTCTGCATCACCTTGGTGGCAATGCGCCCGGCGAATTCATCGCCGTAGAACGCCAGGCTCTGCTCGAGCATCAGCCGGTGGAAGTTCCAGCGCAGGCGCATCGGAAAGTTGCCGAACACGCCCTGGTACTTGATCAAGGCCTGCGCACCCGCGACCACGATGCTGCCTACGAGCAGCGCGCCCAGGGCTGTCAATACGTTGCGTTGATCGGCCCAGAACTGCGTGGCCACCGACTTGCCCAGCAGGTCGACCACGTGCGCCATCATGCTGAAGAGCAAGGCCTCGAACGCGCCGATGGCCGCGGTGCACAGCGTCAGCGCCAGCAACAAGCCGCGCAGGCCGCGGGTGCACTCCCACAGGAAGCCGAAGAAGCGGCTCGGGGGTGGCGGCGGTAGTGCATCCGGGTAGGGATGAACGAGGTTTTCGAAGCGCTGGAACACGAACACGAGCCTCGACGGCTGGTTGATGCGGGGCCGCATTATCGACAGAGTGCGGCCGCGGCACCGCAGGCATGCGGTGACGATGGGGTCGGCTCGTACACTCGATGCATGAGCACGACTGGGCATGAACCGGATCACGACCACAGCCATCTCGACGAGATGGATCTGCGTGTCCGCGCCCTCGAGACGTTGCTCGCTGAAAAGGGCTACGTCGACCCGGCCGCCATCGACCGCATCATCGAAACCTACGAGTTGCACATCGGGCCGCGCAACGGCGCGCGTGTGGTGGCGCGCGCCTGGGCCGACGCCACCTTCGCCAAGTGGCTCGAAGACGACGCGACGGCGGCGATCGCCTCGCTCGGCTTCAGCGGCCGTCAAGGCGAGCACATGGTGGCAGTGTTCAATGGCCCCAAGGTGCATCACCTTGTCGTATGCACCTTGTGTTCCTGCTACCCGTGGCCGGTGCTGGGCCTGCCACCCGTCTGGTACAAGTCCGCGCCCTATCGTTCGCGCGCCGTGAGCGCGCCGCGTGGTGTGCTGGCCGAGTTCGGCGTGGCCTTGCCCGAAAGCGTGCAGCTGCGCGTGTGGGACTCGACCGCTGAAGTGCGCTACCTGGTGATTCCGCAGCAACCCACGGGCACCGAAGGCTGGAGCGAGGCGCAGTTGGCTACGCTGGTGACACGCGACTCGATGATCGGCACCGCCTTGGCGCTTGAGCCGCAGGCGAGGCCGATGGCGCGATGAGTAGCGTTCACGACATGGGTGGGCAGTCTGGCTTCGGGCCGGTGCAGGCCGAGCATGACGAGCCGCTGTTCCATGCCGAGTGGGAAAAGCGCGCGCTGGGTTTGACGCTGGCCATGGGCGCCACCGGCCAGTGGAACATCGACATGTCGCGCCATGCGCGCGAGAGCCTGCCGGCGGCGACCTACCTGTCGTCGAGCTACTACCGCATCTGGATCCTGGCGCTGGAGCGCCTGATGCTCGAGCGTGGTCTCGTGTCTGACATCGAACTGCTGGCGGGCCACGCCAGCGTCGTGCCGAAAACGGGGGCGCGGGTGCTGCGCGCGCCGGACGTCGACAGCGCGCTTGCGCGCGGCGCCTCGACCTTGCGCGCGATGGTGGCGCCTGCGCAATTCGCGCTTGGCGACCGTGTACGCGCCGTGGCACTGCCCGCCACCGGCCATACACGGCTACCTCGTTATGTGCACGGACACGTCGGCACGGTGCAACGCGTGCACGGCGCGCATGTGTTCGCCGATCGCCATGCCCAGTACCGCGATCAACCCGGCTTCGACGACCGGCCGGAGTGGCTCTACACCGTGGTCTTTGACGCGCGCGAACTGTGGGGTGCGATGGCCGAGCCACATTCACAGGTCTCGGTCGACGCTTGGGAGCCGTACCTGGTGAGGGCCGACGCGATGACGGCGGCCGCATGACGCCCTTGCCTGCCGACGCCGCACTGTCCACCTTGCCTGGCTTGCCGCGCAATCCGCACGGCCCTGTCTTCGAAGCGCCCTGGCAGGCCCAGGCCTTCGCGCTGGTGCTCGGCCTGCACGAGCGCGGCGTGTTCACGTGGGGCGAATGGGCCGGCGCCTTGAGCCGCGCCATCAGCCACGCGCAAGACCACGGCGACCCCGATCACGGGGATACCTACTACCACCACTGGCTTGATGCACTGGAAGCGCTGCTCATCGACAAAGGCTTGGCCGAGCATGCGCAGATTCACGCCATGGAAGCGGCCTGGGCCACCGCCGCCGAGCGCACGCCGCATGGCCAGGCCATCGTGCTAACGGCGGAAGAACGCGCATGGGCGACACGCCCACCATCGCCAAAACCCACACCAACCCCGGCCGCCTGAACCATGCAGCTCTCGGTACTGGATCAATCGATCGCCTGCGCCGGCCGCGAAGAAGGCGATGCACTGCGCGACACCCTCGACCTGGCCACGCACTGCGAAGCGCTGGGCTACCAGCGCTTCTGGGTGAGCGAACACCACGGCCTGCCCACCATCGTCGGCAGTGCGCCCGAAATCCTGATGGCGGCCATCGCCGCGCGCACCAAGCGCATCCGCATCGGCAGCGCTGGCGTGATGCTGCCGCACTACGCCGCGCTGAAAGTGGCCGAGCAGTTCCGCGTGCTCGAAGCGCTGGCACCGGGCCGCATCGACCTGGGTGTCGGTCGTGCGCCTGGCGCTGACATGAAAACGGCGATGGCGCTGAACGCCAATGCCGCCCACGCGGCCGATGGCTTCCCGCAGCAGATCCTGGACCTGCAGGCCTGGCTCGGCGGCGAGCCGCACCGCGGTGTATTCGCCCGCCCATGTCCGGCTAACCATGAAAATGAACTGACAGCGTCGTCTCCCGAGATCTGGGTGCTGGGCAGTTCGGACTATGGCGCTCAGCTTGCCGCCCACCTTGGCCTGCCCTACGCCTTCGCCTACTTCTTCACCGATGGTCTCGGCGTCGAGCAGGCGCTTGCGCTTTACCGCCAGCTCTACCGCCCCAGCGCACGCCACCCCACGCCGCAGGCCACCATCTGCGTCTGGGCGCTGGCCGCAGACAGCGAAGAAGAGGCGCAGCACCACGCGCTTTCGCGTGAACGCTGGCGTCTGGACCGCCAGCGCGGTGTGCTCGGGCCGCTGCAGCAGCCCACGGACATTGCGGCTCGCGGCTATACGGCCGACGAGTGGCCCAGCGTGCGCGCCACACGTGAGCGCGCGCTGGTGGGCAGCACCGAACAGGTCGCCGCGAAGATCAAACGCCTGGCCGCAGAGCTCGCGCTCGACCATATCGTCATCAACACCTGGGCTTACGACCCCGCGGTGCGGCGGCGCTCTTATGCGCTCACCGCCGAGGCTTTCGGTATCAAGCCGGAATGACGCGCCCTGAAAGCGAAACCCCTCCAAACGTTGCCGGTTGGAGGGGCGGGTGGGCTAAGCCACCAATGGGGCTCCAGAGGTATGAGGTCTGGGGCTCCTGACGCGCAGTGACTGCGCCATCGGGGTACCCGCTTTCGGCGGGCAGCCAAAGCATAGTCCTGCTCCCACGCGCTTGGCAAGCACGATTTGCCGTCCCGATCACGGCCGCAGGAGGCTGGCAACAATGGTCTCAACGCGCGCCTCGACTTCGGCCGTCATGGTGATGGGCCGCCCCCATTCGCGTGTGGTTTCGCCGGGCCACTTGTTCGTCGCGTCCAGCCCCATCTTGCCGCCAAGGCCGCTCGCCGGCGACGCGAAGTCGAGGTAGTCGATGGGCGTCTGCTCCACCAGCGTGGTGTCGCGCACCGGGTCCATGCGCGTCGTGATGGCCCACACCACTTCTTTCCAGTCGCGGATGTTCACGTCGTCGTCGGTGACGATGATGACCTTGGTGTACATGAACTGCCGCAAAAAACTCCACAGGCCGAACATCACGCGCTTGGCGTGCCCCGGGTAGGCCTTGCGTATCGAGATCACGGCCAGCCGGTAGCTGCAGCCTTCGGGTGGCAGGTAGAAGTCGGTGATCTCGGGAAACTGCTTTTGCAGGATCGGCACGAAGACTTCGTTCAGCGCCACCCCGAGCACCGCGGGTTCATCGGGCGGCTTGCCGGTGTAGGTGGTGTGGTAGATCGGATCGCGCCGGTGCGTCAGCCGGTCGATGTCGAACACCGGGAACCAGTCCTGCTCGTTGTAATAGCCGGTGTGGTCGCCGAAAGGGCCTTCGAGCGCGTGCAGGTAGCCGCCGCGTTCGGCCAGCGGCACACCATGTTCCGAATGTCCCGCGAATCCGCTGACGGCCGGCGGAATGTGGCCTTCGAGCACGATCTCGGCGCTGGCAGGCACTTGCAGCATGACGCCGAAGTCGCCGACCTCGGTATCCACGACCTCGGTGCGCCCGCCGCGCAGCAAGCCCGCAAACTGATACTCCGACAGCGTGTCGGGCACGGGCGTCACGGCGCCCAACATCGTGGCCGGGTCGGCACCCATGGCCACGGCGATGGGGAACGGCTTGCCAGGCCGCGCGCGGGCAAATTCGCGAAAGTCGAGCGCACCGCCACGATGCGCCAACCAGCGCATCACGACCTGGCGGCGCGCTATCACCTGTTGGCGGTAGATGCCGAGGTTCTGTCGCAGCCGCGGCTTGGGCACCCCTTGCGGCCCACGCGTCACCACCAGGCCCCAGGTGATCAGCGGGCCGGCGTCGTCGGGCCAGCAAGTCTGGATCGGCCAAAGCGACAGGTCGACATCCGCGGCTTCCAGCACGACTTGCTGGCAAGGGGCGTTTCGCACCACGGCCGGTTTCATGTCCCACACCGCCTTGGCCATCTGCAAGAGCTTGCCGGCATCGCGCAAGCCCTTGGGCGCCTCGGGCTCCTTCAACGCGGCCAGCAGCTTGCCGATGTCTCGCAGTTCAGTAACCGATGCTGCGCCCATGCCCAGAGCCACGCGCGCTGGCGTTCCGAACAGGTTGATCAAGCAGGGCACGTTGAATCCATCGGGATTCGTGAAGAGCACCGCCGGGCCGCCGGATTGCACCAGCTTGTCGCCAATGGCCGTCATTTCCAGGCGCGGCGACACCGATTCGCCAGATTTTATGAGCTCACCACGGCCTTCGAGCTGCACCATGAAGTCCCGCAGGTCCTTGTATTTCATGGTCATCTGGAATTTTGATCGTGTTTTATATTCTTGACCGCGTATGAAGCGGTTCCTAGAATCGGCCCGAATCTGAAAATTCAGGGTTTACCCGTGTTCGCGTTCCGTCATGCCGACGGACGCGAGCGTCACGAATGCATGACTGCGGCGCCGCGCGAAGTGGCGCACGCTGCATTTCATTATCTCTGTCGCCCCGTTTGGCCCGCGCATTCTTGTAGCTCCGAGCAGCAGGCGACAGTCAGGAGGAAGAGCATGAAAGCCTTGAACGCACTGCGCAACGCGCAGCGAGCGGCGGCTCGATCGCTGGGCGTGTTTGTCAGTGACGTCGGTCGCGGCATGCTGGAAATCAGCCACAACACCTTGGCCCTGTTGGGCTTGGCCGTTGTCGCTGCAGTGATCCTGACCGCGGGCCGCGCCGACATTCGCGCCAGCCTTGAAGTCGCCGCGCTGGGCTGGCTTCAGACTCGGCATGACGAACGTGCGCTGCAGTCCGGCGACTTGCTCGCCGTCGTGAACGACCAGGACGCCGTGTCTCGCGCCACCGCTGTCGACCCACGCGAACTGACGCGCGAGCAATCTTCCATCGCCAAATGGATCACCCGCCGCTACAAGGTGGCGCCCGAGCCGATCGCACGTCTGGTACAGGAAGCCTGGGTGATGGGCCAGCGCGCCGGCTTGGACCCAACGCTGATCCTGGCCATCATGGCGGTGGAGTCCAGCTTCAACCCGTTCGCACAAAGTTCCATGGGTGCGCAGGGGTTGATGCAGGTGGTAACGCGCGTGCATGACGAGAAGTACGAAGCCTTTGGCGGTACGCACGCCGCGTTTGACCCCATCAGCAACTTGCGCGTCGGTGTTCAGGTGCTCAAGGAGTGCAT
>JANLYV010000243.1:0-2971 GCA_031365825.1 Rubrivivax sp.
AACAGCCTGTTCCGGAGATTGAGGTAACGAGTCCATGGATGGCCCTCAGCTTGATGGTTAGCTTGATGATCGGCTTGACGACTAGGCAGCGCGACGCTGCTCGCCCGCGCTCAAGGCACCGACGATGGCCAGCGCGTTGGCTTCGATGGCTTGCGCACCGCCCAGCAACTGGCCGGCGACATGGTTGGTGGCGTTCAACTGCCAGATCGGCTTGGTGTTCTGCTCGATCTGCTCGACCACCGTGATGCCCACCGCCGCCAGCGCCGCAATCTGCCGCGCCAGCACGATGATCGTGATCAACAGTGCCGCGGCCGCGACGACGATCACGCCGGCCACGCCCAGCCAGAGGAACCACCAGCCGTACATCTCTTGTGCATTCATGCTGCCCCCTCGTTGTCGAAGCGGCGCTTGGCCTCGCCGATGAACTTGTGGCCATCGGACTGCAATTCACGCTGGCGCGCCGAGGCCGGTGTGAAGGCGCCCGTGTACTGCAGCTTCTTGTAGAAGTAGTGCGCCGCGCGCATCGCCACCCCCGGCGCTTCGACGTGGCCCCAACCAGTGGGGATGGCGCCGTTCTTGGTCCACAGCGGGGTCATGTTGCTCTTGCGCTGGCTGATACGGCGCAGCGGGCGGATGAAGCTGCCGACCGAGCGGCTGGCGCCGGTGGAGATCGTCTTGCCCGGCGGCGCCTTGTAGAACGGCGCAAAGGCATCCGGGAAGCCTGGCATGGTGCAGCCGATGCAGATGCCGCCGGTATTCATGCAACCGCCGGCGTGACCTATGGCGCCGCGCGAAACCATGTTGCATTGAACCACCGGGCCCCAGCAGCCGAGCTCGACCAGGCACTCGGGGTCGCCGTAGTTCTTGGCGAACACGCCCTCTTCGTAGTTGCCGGCGCGCACGCAGCCGCGGTGCACCGTGTCTTTGAACATCCAGGCTGGCCGGCCGAGTTCGTCGAAGGCCGGCAGCGGCCCGACGCCGGCCAGAAACATCAACACCGCGGCCACGGTTTCGGTGAAGTTGTCGCCCACCGGCGAGCAACCGGGGATGTTGATGACCGGCAGGCCGAGCGCGCTGAGGTAGTCCTTTCCGAGGAAGTCCATCACACCCATCGAGCCGGTAACGTTGCCCGACGCGGCGGGGATCCCGCCCCAGGTGGCGCAGGTACCGATGGCCAGCACGGCGGCGGCACCAGGTGCCAGGTCGTGCAGCCATTGCGCGGTGGGGATTGGACGTGTATTGCCGTCGGCACCGTGGTCGGCGCCCATCGCCGACCAATAACCACCATGATGAGCGGCAATGCGCTCGTCGGCGACCGAGCCTTCGTAGATCACGACATACGGTGCACCGAGCTTGCCTTCGCGCGCCATGCGGTAGGGCGCGATGAAGGTCTCGCCGGCCTCGACCGCCAGCACCGGGTGGTGCAGGATGACCTTGGGCAGGCCCGGAATCGAACCGCTGACCAGCTGCTCCACGCTCGGGCTGCGTGCGCCGACGGCGGCGATGGAGCAGCCATCACAGCTCATGCCGGCGAGCCAGAAGGCATGCACCTCGGGAATCGGACCGGGCTCCAGGCCGAAGGTCGGCGTGTGCGCGTTGGTGAGCGGGGTCGAGACAACGGCCGGTGGGTTCACGGGTGCTCCTGTGCAAGGTGCCCTGCGCCGCAGTGTCGACCTTGCCGCAGCGGCAAGGTCAAGCGCTTTTTCGATCGCTTCCGCAAGCGCTATTTCTTGCGCGCCGGCACGCAAGTGCAAGGCTGCAGCAAGGCCTCGCAGATGCACTGCGGCGGTCGCGCCCGCGGCGTCGCCAGCAGCGCCGCGTGGCGCGCGCTCAGGTCGTCGCAGCGGCCTTGCAGCACGCTCAATTCGAGCTCCATGCGGCGCACACGCTCGTCCATCATGGCCATCAGGCGCTGCCGGCGTGTCGACTTGCCGTCGTCGCGCAGCAGGTCCTGCAGTTCCGGGATCGAAAGCTCAAGGCGGCGCAGCCCGATGACCAGGCGTGCCATCGCCACCGACTCTTCGTCGTACAGCCGGTACTTCGATTCGCTGCGATGCGCCGGTCGGAGCAGACCGATCTGCTCGTAGAAGCGCAGCGTCTTGGTGGTCGTGCCAAGGCGTTCGGCAAGTTCGCCGATGCGCATGCCGCGCGGTTTGGCAAGCAGGTCCATTTGGCAATGATCGGGGAATCTGCAGCGCATGCGCCCGAGGGTTTCGCCGACGCGTGCGTGGTGCGGCGCGTTTCTATACTTCGCGCATCTGAAGAGGACACGGCCATGAAGATCGCAATGGTGGGCAACGGCGGCTCGGGCAAGACCACCCTCGCCGGTACGCTGGCGCGTGTGCTGGCGCAGCGCCAGCACCGCGTGTTGGCCATCGACGGTGACCCGAATCCCAACCTGGCGCTGACGCTGGGCATGGCGCGCGAAGACGCCGACCGCATTCGCTACATCCCGTCGTCGCTGGTGGAAAGTGTCACCACGCCGGCCGGCCAGTCGACGCTGCGGCTGACGATGACGCGCGACAGGGTGCTGGGTGAATACGCCGCGCAGGCGCCCGACGGCGTCAAGCTCATCGTCATGGGCAAGCCGGCCGATGGCAGCGCCGGCAGTGGCTGCATGTGTTCGTCGCACCGCGCCGTGCGCGGGCTCATCGCCGAGATGACCGGCGCCGGTGACCACACCATCACCGACATGGAGGCCGGGCTCGAACACCTGAAGCGCGGCACCGCGCGCAACGTCGAGGCGATGTTGATCGTGGCCGAGCCCTACTACCGTTCCCTCGAAGCCGCATCGCGCACCTTCACGCTGGCCAACGAGTTGAAGATTCCGCATGTCTACGCCGTGGCCAACAAAGTGCGCAACGATGCCGACCGCGAGGCCATTGAGACCTACTGCCAGCAGCACGGCATGCCGCTGATTGGCGTCGTGCCCTACGAAGAGCGCTTCGTCGCGGCCGAGATGGCGGCGCAG
>JANLYV010000331.1:0-8572 GCA_031365825.1 Rubrivivax sp.
CCTTCACGATCGACGTGGTGCGCGGCATGCGGCGCGGTGGCAGCAAGGCCAGCATCACCAACGCCGCGGGCGGCGCGACGGAATTCGACAAACCCGTCGACAACATCGGCGACAAGGTGTTCGGCAGCGCCACGGCTTACGCGACCTACGCCAACCAGCACATCTACAACGTCACGAGTCCCGGCTGTGCCGTTCCAGGGCGGGTGTTCGTGGGCCAGCGCAAGGAGCCCTTCTACATCGCCGTGGGCAAGGCCTTTGACCTGTTCAACCTCAACCCGCTAGGCCCTGAAGTCGGCGGCAATAGCAATGATCTCGAAGGCAAGAACGTCAGCACGCTGGCGATGGAACTGCCCATCGCCTGCCTGACGGCCGGCACCGACCCCGTCATCGGCGCCTTCACCACGGCCAGCCTGCGCCAGGGGCGTCTGCTCGACGGTGCACCGGCCACCGGCCTGGGCAAGGTGACGCGCAGCGGCGGCGCCTGGACCCAGGTGTCGCGCCTGGGCATGCCGCTGGTGAACGAGTTGATCATCGGCATCGACGACAAGGACAAGTTCAACGCCTCCAAGCCCAAGGACGATGCCGCCAAGTTCTCCGACTACGTCACCAACCCGGTGCTGCCGGCGCTGATCCAGACGCTGTTCCCGTCGGCATTGGCGCCGACCAACTTCCCGCGCACCGATCTGGTCACGGTCTTCCTCAAAGGCATCAGCGGCGTGAACCAGCCGACGACCGTGGTCGCGGCCGAAATGCTGCGCATGAACACCGCCATCGCCGTCACGCCCGCGGCCACGCAGAACCCGCTGGGTGTGGCCGGTGGCGACAACGCCGGCTTCCCCAACGGGCGCCGCCCGGCCGACGACGTGGTCGACCTGTCGCTGCGTGTGGCGATGGGTGCGCTGTGTGTGTTGACCGGAGCCGCCGACACGCTGAAGGTCGGATGCAAGCCGGCCGACGCGCCGGCCGGCGGCCTGGCCTTGACCGACGGCGTGCGCAAGACGGCGGCGAATTACGCCCCCGGCTTCCCGTACCTGACAACCCCGTTGCCAGGCAATCTGAACCCGACCGCTGCCCCTGGCACGGTCTACCCGTGAGGCCGTCATGACACTGCATCGAAAGTTTGTGTATGCCGCCGTGGTCGGCGGGTCGCTGGCCATGGCCGGCTGCTGGGGTGACAGCGATGACCCCAAGGTCGACCCGGCGCCGCCGGTGGTGGTGGTGCCGCCGCCACCGGTGGTGGTGACCGAAGTGCCGACCAGCGCCGGTGTGAGCACGGCGGCGCTGATCAGCTTCATTCTGGCGTTGGTCACGGGCGACGAAACCTCGGAGCCCTTGACCTTCAGCAGCACGTTTGTCGCACCGGTTGACGACACCGCCGAGCCGACCGTGCTGTGAACTGACATCGCGTTACGGGGCACTCGGCCTGCCCCGACATTGACTCTCAACCCACCAAGGAAACACCATGGAAACGAACTACGTCACGCGCGACAAGTACGGCATGTACAACGGCGACGACAGCGGCCCCGGCCCGGAATTGATGGGCGCCGATACGCTGATGGGCAACGACGTCTACAACAAGGACGGCGAGGACCTGGGCGACATCAAGGAGTTCATGATCGACATGGCCAGCGGCAAGATCTCGTACGCCGTGCTGTCGTACGGCGGCTTGCTCGGCATGGGCGACAAACTCTTCGCAGTGCCCTGGTCGGCGCTGAAACTGGACACCGTCAACAAACGCTTCACGCTCGCGGTGGTGAAGGATTCACTCGAGAGCGCGCCCGGTTTCGACAAGGACCACTGGCCGTCGATGGCCGACAAGTCCTGGGCCAGCGATGTGCACAAGTTCTACGGCACGCCGTACAGCGAGCGCTGAAGCGCGCTGAGCTTTGACGCGTCGGCAGGTGCCTCTGTGCGCCAGCCGGCGCGCGTTCTCCTGGGTCGGCTAATCCGCCTTGACGCCCGAGTCTTTCACCAGCTTGGCCCAGAAGCGGTTGTAGTCGATGAGGAAGGCCGCAAAGTCCTCGGGTGACTTCGACATCGCCGTCTCGGTGCCTTCGCGTGCCAGCGCGGCCTTGACCTCGGGCTTGGCCAGCGCTTCCTGCGCCGCATCGAAGACCCGCTTGATGACCTCGGGCGGCGTGCCCACCGGCACGAAGAGGCCGTACCAGAACGAGATGCTGTAGCCGGGCAGGCCCGACTCGGCCATGCCCGGCACATCAGGCACCAGCGGCGAACGTGCGAGGCTGGTGACACCGATGGCACGCAGCCGCCCGGCCTGCACCATCGCCAGCACCGAAGGCGGTGTGCCGAAGGTCAGCTGCACTTCGCCCGCCACCACGCTTTGAATGGCAGGTGCGCCGCCCTTGAAGGGGATGTGCACCATCTCGACGCCGGTGACGCGGCTGAAGTGCGCCGCGCCGAGATGCGGTGCCGAACCATTGCCCGAGCTGCTGTAGTTCAGCGAGCCGGGGTTTTTCTTCGCCGCGGCCACCAGGTCCTGCATCGAATGGATGCCGGTGCCCGGGTTCACGGCCACCACCAGCGGCGAGCTGGTGACACGCGTCACCGGCACCAGGTCTTTGGCGCTGTAGGTCAGCTTGGCATTGAGCGCTGGGTTGACCGAGATGCTGCTCGGGCTGGCGATCAGCAGCGTGTAGCCATCGGGCGGCGCCTTGGCCACGAAGTCGGCGGCGATGCTGCTGCCGGCACCGGCCTTGTTCTCGACCACCACGCTCTGGCCGAGTGCGCGGCCCATCGGCTCACTCAAGGTGCGCGCCACGTAGTCGGCCGCGCCACCGGGGGCGAAGCCGATCACCAGGCGGATGGGCTTGTTCGGGTAGGGCTGGGCCAGCACCGTGCCGCCGCCGAGCATGGATGACAGCACGATCAACGTTAGCGAATGAACACGCATGGCCGGAGTTCCCTAGACGGCCATCGTCACGACGATCTTGCCGAGGTGGCGGTTGGCTTCCATGTGCGCACGCGCTGCGGCCAGCTCGGCCAGCGGGAAGACACGGTCCAGCAGCGGTTTGATGCGGCCGTCGCTGAGGGCCGGCAGCACGTCGGCCTTGAACGCGGGCAGCCCGGCAGCGCGTTGGTCAGCGCTGCGCAGTTTGTTCGACACGCCGAAGACGGTGAGGCGCTTGACGTGCAACGCCTGGATGTCGATCTCGGCCTTGAGCGTGTTGTCGACATAGCCCACGGTGGCCAGCCGCCCTTCGAAGGCCAGCGTGCGGATGCATTCTGCAAACACCGAGCCGCCGATGGTGTTGACCACGAGGTTGATGCCGGCGCCATCCGTGGCTTGCTCCACCGCGGCGGCGAAAGCACCCAGGCGTGTGGTGATGCCGAGATCCAGGCCCAGCGCCTTGAGCTTTTCCAGCTTCTCGGGAGAGCCCGAGGTGCCGATCACCCGCGCGCCCATGGCTTTGGCCAGCTGCAGCGAGGCCACACCCACGCCCGAGGACACGCCCGCCACCAGCAGCCACTGGCCGCGCTGCAGCCTGCCCTGGGTCACCAGCATGTCGTGCACGACGAGAAAGGCCAGCGGCACGGCGGCGGCCTCATTCATCGACAGTGCGGGCGGCACCGGCATGGCTTCACGCGCGTCCATCAGCGCAAACTCGGAAAAAGCGCCGGGGCAGCGGCCCATCACGCGCTGGCCGACCTGGAAGTCCGTCACGCCCGCACCCAGCGCCACGACTTCACCCGCGGCTTCGATGCCCGCGGGTTTGGCCACACCAGCCTTGCCTTGCAGCCCGCCGGGGATGAATTCGCCACGGTTCAGGCCGGCCGCAAAGACGCGCAACAGCAGCTGGCCGGTGGCGGCTTCGGGCACGGGCAGCTCGGCGGGTTCGAGCAGGGTGGACGCGCCTTCGGTGCGCAGGAGGTAAGAGATCATCGTGTCATCACCGGTTGAAAGTTAGCGGCCTTTGAACTGCGGCTTGCGTTTTTCCATGAAGGCGTGGCGGCCCTCGGCGTAATCCTTGTCGATGATGCGAAAGCGGGCAAGGGCGGGCAAGGGCGGGCGAAGCGGGTAGGTGCGGCATGGGCCGTGATTGTGCTGCGCGAGTTCGCGGCCGGCACCGCGCGGTGCGCCACGGCCCTTCATACCGACTCGCTTTCAGCGATATAAGAACTCCGTTCGGGCTGAGCCCTTCGACCCTGCTCAGGAGAGCCTTGTCGAAGCCCGTCCTGAGCTCGTCGAAGCGGCCCTCCCTTCGACAGGCTCAGGGCGATCGGAAATACAGGCTCAGGGCGAACGGTGGTTCCTTATCGCTTGATCGCGAATCCGTATCAGTGTCCGCCACCCAGGTAAGCCGCCTTCACCGCCGGGTCGTCGCGCAGTTCTGCGGCCGGGCCGTGCACCGAAATGCGGCCGTTTTCTAACACGTAACCGTAGTCGGCTACTGCCAGCGCGGCGGCGGCGAATTGTTCCACCAGCAGCATCGTCACGCCTTCGGATTTGAGGCGCGCGATGATGCGAAAAACTTCTTCGACGAGGATAGGCGCCAGGCCCATCGAAGGCTCGTCGAGCAACACCACATCGGGGTTGAGCATGACCGCGCGGGCCATCGCCAGCATCTGCTGCTCGCCCCCCGACAGCGTGCCGGCGAGCTGGGTGCGGCGCTCTTTCAGACGCGGGAAGAGTTCGAGCGCGCGCTCGAGGTCGCCCTTTACGTCACCACGTGGGCGGCTGCCGGTGAGGCGCGGGAAGGCGCCCAGCAGCAGGTTGTCCGACACGCTCATGGTGGCGAAGACGCGGCGGCCTTCGGGCGAGTGCGCCAGGCCGCGTTTGGCGATGTGAAAAGACTCGAGACCGGCGATGGCCTGGCCGTTGAGCGTGATCTCGCCGCTGCTGGGCGCGATCATTCCCGAGACGGCGCGCATGGTCGTCGTCTTGCCCGCGCCGTTGGAGCCGATGAGCGTGATGACCTGGCCTTTGGGCACGTCGATGGAGATGCCGTGCAGCACCTCGACCTTGCCGTAGCCGGCGTGCAGATTTCTGATGCTTAGCATGCGTATTTTCCTCGTTAGCGTGCCAGCGGCGTCACAGCGCCGGGGCGACGTCGCCGCCGAGGTAGGCTTCGATCACCTTCGGGTCGGCCTGCACTGCGGCCGGCACGCCTTCGGCGATCTTCTGGCCGAAGTCGAGCACGGTGACGGTGTCGCAGATGGCCATCACCACGTCCATGTGGTGTTCGATCAGGATCACGGTGATGCCGTGTTCGCGGATCTTGCCGATGATGGCCACCAGCTCCTTGATGTCGGGCGCGGTCAGGCCGGCGGCCGGCTCGTCCAGCAGCAGCAAGCGCGGGTCCAGCGCCAGCGCGCGTGCGATCTCGAGCAGGCGCTGCTTGCCGTAGGGCAGATTGCGCGCTTCTTCGTGCGCCAGGCCGGCCAGGCCGACAAAACGCAGCAGCCCGAGCGCGCGCTCGGTCGCTGCGGCGTGCTCGCGGCGGTAGCGTGCGCTGTGCAGCGCGACGTCGACCAGGTGGCTTTGGAAGCTGTGGTGCAGGCCGACCATGACGTTGTGCAGTGCCGTCATTTCGCCGAAGAGCTGTACGTTCTGGAAGGTGCGCGCGATGCCCGATAGCGCGATGTCCGAGGGCGTGCGGCCGACGACGGTCGCGCCTTCGAATTCGATGCTGCCGGCGGTGGGCACGTAGATGCCGGTGAGCACGTTCATGTGCGTGCTCTTGCCCGAGCCGTTGGGCCCGATGAGGCCGTGCACGCTGCCGCGCTTGACGTCGAGCGAGACGTCGTTCAGCGCCTTCAGGCCGCCGAACTGCATCAGCAGGCCTTTGCCCACCAGCAGCTTGTCGTCGGCACCAGCCTGGGCCTGGGCCACCGAGTCTTTGGCCTCGGCCTGGGCGGTGGTGATCTCGTCCAGATCTTCGTCTTCATCGACAGCGGCGGCGGGTTTGCCCAGCGCCTGGCGCACGAAGCCGACGATGCCGTCTTGCAGGTAGTAGACGACGAAAAGCGTGATGACGCCGAACACCGACAGGCGCCAGTCGGTCATCGACTCCAGCACGAAGGACACGGCCGCCAGCGCGATGGCGCCGAGCACTGGCACGGCCAGGCGTTGCGGCGTGCTGCGCTTCTTGGCGAGCAGCACGGCTGCGCCTATGCACATGCCCGCGGCCAGCAGCACGGCGCCCCAGCGGAAGAGCTGCAGGTCGTCCAGCAGTTTGGGCAGCAGCACGATGATGGCCGCACCCAGCAGCGCGCCGATGCGGCTCTTGCGCCCACCCATGATCACCGCTAACAAGAAAAGTACGGTGAGTTCGAAGTTGTACGTGTTGGGGCTGATGTACTGCTCGGAGTAGGCGTAGAGCGCACCCGCCAGCCCGGCCAGGCCGGCGCTGATGACGAAGGCGTAGACCTTGTAGCGGTAGACCGAGACGCCCATGCAGTCTGACGCCACCGGGCTGCCGCGCAGCGCTTCGAAAGCGCGCCCCAGGTGCGAGCGCAGGATACGGTGCACGACGATCAGCGACAGCACCAGCATCGCGCCCACGAGCCAGAAGAACTGGTGCTCGTCCAGGCGCTGGCCCATGAGCATGGGCTTGCCCAGCTTGATACCCAGCGGCCCCTCGGTGAGGAAGTCCATCTCGTTGATGAGGATCTGGATGATGGTGCCGAAGGCCAGCGTGACCATCGCCAGGTAGGGCCCGGTGACACGCAACGCGGGCAGCGCCAGCACCGCGCCGAAGGCGGCGGACACGGCGATGGCCACGGGCAGCGTGAGCCATACCGAGGCACCGAACTTCAGCACCAGCACGCCGGCGGTGTAGGCACCGATGCCGAACAGCCCGGCGTGACCCAGCGACACCTGGCCGGTGTAGCCGACGACGATGTCCAGCCCGAAGAGCACGATGGCGTAGATGAGGATCGTCTCGACCAGGTGCACGTAGTAGGGGTTGCCGGCGGCAAAGGGGAAGATCGCGATCGCGGCCACGGCCAAAGCGCCGAGCAGCAGAGGCTGGCGCGACCAGCGCGAAGGCGGGTGCTGGGCAGCAGTGGATGTTGTCTTGCTGCTCATGCTCAAACCTTCTTGATGGCGGTCTTGCCGAACAGACCGGCGGGCTTGAAGGCCAGCACGATGAGCAACAGCACCAGGCCGGGCACATCTTTGTAGCCGGTGGACAGGTAGTAGCCGGTGGTCGTCTCGGCGATGCCCAGGATGAGGCCGCCGACGACGATGCCCATGCCGCTGGTGAGCCCGCCGATGATGGCCACGGCGAAGGCCTTGAGGCCCAGCACCGCGCCCATGGTGGCGCCGGTGAGCGTCAACGGCGCGATCAGCACGCCGGCAAAGGCGGCGGTAAGCGACGACAGCGCATACGAGAAGGTGATCACCAGCCCGGTGTTGATGCCCATCAGCTTGGCGGCCTCACGGTCGTTGAAGGTGGCCACCACCGCACGGCCGTAGATCGAACGGCGGTTGAAGACTTCCACCGCCAGCATCAGCGCCAGCGCACCGCCCACCACCAGGATTTCCATCGGCAGCACGTTCGCGCCGAGGAAATGCAGCGGTGCTTCGGGTAGCGGCGAGGGGAACTTGATGTCGTCGCGGCCCCAGACGTTTTCGGCCACGTTCTTGAAGATGATGCCCAGCGCGATGGTCGACATGATCCAGCCGAATTCGCTCTTGATCTTGATCGCTGGGCGCACGCCGATGCGTTCCACGACCGCGCCTTGCAGCGCGCCGAAGAGGCACACCACGGGCAGCATCAGCCAGTAGTTCATGCCCAGCTTGGTGACCAGCGTCAGGCCCACCAACGCGCCCAGCATCAGCGCATCACCCTGGCCGAAGTTCAGCGTGTCCGAAGTAGCGAAGGTGAGCTGGTAGCCGAAGGCGATGACGGCGTAGATCATGCCCAGCGCAATGCCGCTGAACACAAGTTGGGTCAGGATGGCCATGAAGAGCCCTCAGGGGGTGGACGTGCGGGAGTCTTGCGCCTCCCCCCTGGCAGGGGGAGGGGGTAAAGCGCCTTACTTCTTGGTGGCAGTCAGCGCACCCTTGGCGTTAGCGTCTTTGGTGCGCACTTCCGAGGCGCTCTTCGCATCGCTGTCGTAGGCATAGACCACGCGCTGGCCCTTGACTTCGCCGAAGACGGGGATGTTGGCGGTGATGGCTTCGTGGTCCTTGGCGCTGAAGGGTTTGTTGTAGGTCGTGACGACGCCGTCCACCGGTGCCTTCAGGTCTTCCAGCGCGGCCTTGATCTTCGGGCCGTCGGTCGAGCCGGCTTGTTTGATGGCCGCGGCCAGCAGGTACACCGAGTCGTAGCCTTGCGCGGCCGAAACGGGTGAGTCGATGCGGCTGCCCTTGGGGCTGAAGGTCTTGAGGTAGCTGACGATGAAGGACTGGCGCTTCGGCGTGGTCGGTTCCTGGATGAAGGTCTGCGGCATGCGCGCGCCTTCACCGCCGGGGCCGGCGTTGTCGATGAAGTTGGCCATCGACAGCGTCCAGCTGCCGATCATCGGCACCTTCCAGCCGAGCTTGGTCATGCCGTTGGCGATCTGCGCCAGCTCGGGGCCGATGGCGTAGGTGAGGATCGCTTCG
>JANLYV010000387.1:0-8034 GCA_031365825.1 Rubrivivax sp.
GGCGCCTTCGGACAGCGTCTCGAGCAGCTTGGCGCGTTCTTCGCCCATCGAAGCCTCGACGACAGCGCGGCGGGAAAGCACCACGTTGTTGCGCTTGCGGTCGAGCTTGATGACCTTGAACTCCATCGTCTTGCCCTCGTAGGGCGTCATGTCCTTGACCGGGCGCGTATCGAGCAGGCTGCCGGGCAGGAAGGCGCGGATGCCGTTGACCAGCACCGTCAGACCGCCCTTGACCTTGCCGCTGACCGTGCCGGTGACGAATTCGCCGGATTCCAGCGAATTCTCCAGCGACATCCAGCTCGCCAGGCGCTTGGCCTTGTCGCGGCTGAGGATGGTGTCGCCATAGCCGTTTTCAACGGCGTCGATGGCCACCGATACAAAGTCGCCGACCTGGACTTCAAGCTCGCCCTGGTCGTTCTTGAATTCTTCGATGGCGACGAAGGCTTCGCTCTTCAGGCCGGCGTTGACCACGACGTGGTTGAACTCGATGCGCACGACTTCGGCCGAGATGACCTCGCCGACGCGCATGTCGGCACTCTTCAGCGATTCTTCGAACATCGCGGCGAAGGCATCGCTCGCGCCAGTCATGGTGACGGTGGTTTGCATTTGGGACATGGGTTTTCCTGGTGCCCGGAGGAGTGGAAGCAGAGCCGGGCGATGCGTGCAACAACAGTTGCGGTTGGGTTGAACAGATACCGTGTCTGGGTGCTGTGTCAGATGGACCTGACGGTCACTGGTGGGCAGGCGCGGCGGCGAAAGGTCTTCGTGCTTCCCACCAGTCCAGCACCTGTTGCACCGACTCTTCGATGCTCAAGTGCGAGTTGTCCAGCAAGAGCGCGTCCTGTGCGGCCACGAGGGGCGACGCGACGCGGGTCTTGTCCCGTTGATCGCGTGCTTCGATGTCCGCACGAAGGGCCGCGATGTTAGCTTGATTTCCCTTTGAAATCAATTGCTTATGCCGGCGCTCGGCGCGCTCGGCGGCACTCGCGGTGAGAAACACCTTGAGCGTGGCGTTGGGGAACAAGGCCGTGCCCATGTCGCGGCCATCGGCCACCAGCCCGGGCGCCCGGCGAAAGGCCAGCTGCAGGCCGTGCAGGGCATCGCGCACCTCGGGCAAGGCGGACACTTTGGAGGCCAGCGCGCCGGTGGTTTCCAGCCGCAGCTCGTCGCTCACGTCCTGCCCGCGCAGCCATACGGCATCACCGTCAAAGCGCAGGTCGAGCATGGCGGCGGTGCGTGCCAGCGTGGAGGCATCGTCCAGCGCGACACCGTCACGCTGCGCGGCCAGGCCGGTGGCGCGGTAGAGCGCGCCGGAGTCGAGCAGCTGGTAGCCCAGGCGCCTGGCCAGCGCGGCGGCCAGCGTGCCTTTGCCCGAGGCGGTGGGGCCGTCGATGGTGATGACGGGAACATCCTGCATGTCGGCCACGGCCAGGCCGAACAGGTCTTCGAAATAGTCGGGGTAGGTCTTGGCGACGCAGCGCGGGTCGAGCAAGCGCAGCGTGATGGCGGGGTCGGCACCGGCCAGGCCGCTGAAGGCCGCCAGCGACAAGCACATCGCCATGCGATGGTCGTCGTAGGTTTTGATCACCGCGCTGTGCCACTGCGTCGGCGGTGCGATCTCGATGAAGTCGGCTCCGACCAGCACCTGTGCGCCGAGCTTGCGCAACTCGTTGGCCATGGCCTCGATGCGATCAGTCTCCTTCACGCGCCAGCTGGCGATACCGGTGATGCGCGTCGGGCTGTCGGCGTAAAGCGCCATCACCGCCAGCGTCATGGCGGCGTCGGGAATGTGGTTGGCATCGAGCCTGATGCCCTGCAAGGGCCAGCGGCCGCGCCGCACTTCGAGCCAGCCGGGGCCGCTCTTCACCACGGCGCCCATGTCCACCGCCGCGTCGATGAAGCGGATGTCGCCCTGGATTGAGTCTGCACCCACGCCTTCGATGCGCACCGGCGCGCCGCCGGCGGCGGCGATGGCGCCGAGGGCCACGAAGTACGAGGCCGACGAGGCATCGCCTTCGACGCGCAGCTTCCCCGGTGTCTGGTAGCGGCTGCCGGCGGGAATGATGAAACGCCGCCACTCGTCGCGTTGCACCGTGATGCCGAAGCGCGCCAGCAGCTTCAAGGTAATGTCGATGTAGGGCCGCGAGATGAGCTCGCCCTCGACCTCGATCGTGATGTCGGTAGGTTGTGTCACCAGTGGCAGCGCCAACAGCAGCGCGGTCAGGAACTGGCTCGACACATCGCCGCGCACCTTGATCGGTGCGGCCGTTTGCAGGCGGCCACCGGCCTTGCCCGACAGGCGCAGCGGCGGGTAGCCCGATGTGCCCAGGTCTTCGATGGTGCAGCCCAGCGGGCGCAACGCATCGACCAGGTCCCCAATCGGCCGCTCGTGCATGCGCGCCACACCCGAGACTTCGAAACGACCACCTTGTGTGGCGGCCAGCACGGCCAGCGCCGCGGTCAACGGGCGCATCGCCGTGCCGGCGTTGCCGAGGAAAAACTGGGCCTCGTGCACCGCCAGGCGGCCGCCGATGCCGCCAACATGCAGCACCGCACCTTCGCGCTCGATCGTGCAGCCCAAGGTGCGCAAGGCATCGAGCATCACGCGCGTGTCGTCGGACTCCAGCAGGTCGTGGATGGCCGTGCGGCCCTCGGCCAGCCCGGCCAACAACAACACGCGGTTGGAGATGCTCTTCGAACCCGGCAGGCGCACGCAGCCCGAGGCGCCGCGCAAAGGCGGCAGGTCGAGGAAGGGGATGTCGAACATCGAGGCGTGGCGCGCCTTCGGGCCGCGGCTCAGCGGATCGGGGGCACCCGCGGGGCCCCCATCTGCCACGAGCTGCGGCCTTCGGCGGGGCCCCGGATCAGGTCTTCGAGCGCGTCGACGTTGCCGCTCTTCATCACGAGCTCCAGTGCTTCGAGCGCGGTCTTGAACTGCTGCGATTGTTTCAGCACCTCCTCGCGGTTCGCCACGAGGATGTCGCGCCAGACCTCGGGGCTGCTGGCGGCGATGCGCGTGAAGTCGCGAAAGCCCGGGCCGGCCAAGGAAAGAAAGTCCTTGCCCGCGGGCTGATTGACGACGGCACTGAAGTAGGCAAAGGCCAGCAGATGCGGCAAGTGGCTGACTGCGGCGAACGCGGCGTCGTGGTTTTCGGCCGTCATTTTCAGCACCTGCGCGCCCACTGCCGACCAGGCATCGGTGGCGCGTTGAACGAGCTCGGCGCGCGTCTGCGGCAAGGGCGTGAGAATCACTTGGCGGCCGCTGTACAGCGCGGCGTCGGCGTTCTGGATGCCCGAAGACTCCTTGCCCGCGATCGGGTGCGCCGGCACGAAGGAATGGATGCGCTCGCGCAGCGCGCGCCGCGCCGCATCGACGACATCACGCTTGGTGCTGCCCACGTCCATCAGCAACACGCCGGGCTCGATGAGGTGGCGGATGGCGCGCAAGGTGGCTTCAGTGGCGGCCACGGGCACGGCCAGCAGGACGATGTCGGCGCCTGACACGGCGAGCAGCGCCGATTCGGCGACATCGTCGATGACGCCCAAACGCCGTGCCAGCTCGGTGGTCGATGGCGACTTGCTGTAGCCGACGATGCGCTTCACGGCGCCGGCGCGGCGCAGCGCCAGCGCGAACGATCCGCCCATCATGCCGCAGCCAATCAGGCCGAGTTGCTGGAACATCAATGCACGTCGACCGGGTAGGTGCCCAGCACCTTGAAAAACGCGCAGGCGGCGCGCAGCTCATACAGGGCGGCCTGCACCGGCGCCTCGTCGGGGTGTCCATGCAGGTCGATGTAGAAGTAGTACTCCCACTGGCCCGAGCGCGCCGGGCGCGACTCGAAGCGCGTCATCGACACGCCAAGCGTCTTCAGCGGCACCAGCATGTCGTGCACGGCGCCGGGCCGGTTGGTGACCGAAACCACGAGGCTGGTGCAATCGTGGCCGGAAGCCTTCGGCGCAGGATGTCGCTGCGGATGCGCCAGCACGGCAAAACGCGTGCGGTTGTTGGCTTCGTCCTGGATCGCGGGTGCCAGCACATGCAGCCCGAATTCGCCGGCGGCACGCGTGCTGGCGATGGCCGCGATGCCCGCATCCAGCGACGCCAGGCGTGCGCCTTCGGCGTTGCTGGACACCGGGCGTCGCTCGAGCTGCGGCAAGTGGTTCGACAGCCATTGGTGACATTGCGCCAGCGCCTGCGGATGCGCGCACACGGCATGCAGATCAGCCTGCGAGTCGAGCTTGCGCAGCAGGTTGTGGCGCACGAAGAGGCTGGTCTCGCCGATGATGAAGAGCTGGGTCGTGAGGAACAGGTCGAGCACGCGCGTGACCACGCCTTCGCTTGAATTTTCAACCGGCACGACGCCGAAGTCGGCCGCGCCCGAAAGCGTGGTGTTCAGCACTTCGTCGAAATTGGCGCAGGGCACGCGCACGATCGATGAGCCGAAGAAACCGAGCGCGGCTTCTTCGCTGAACGTGCCCGCAGGCCCGAGGTAGGCCACGCGCGTCGGCGTTTCCAGGGCGCGGCAGGCGGACATGATTTCGCGCCAGATCGGGGCCACGCTTTGCGCCAGCAGCGGGCCAGCATTGCGGGTCTTCAGCGCATCGATGACCTGTGCTTCGCGCTCGGGCCGGAACACCACCGAGCCTTCGTGCTTCTTCAGCTCACCTACTTCCAGTGCCAGCGCGGCGCGGCGGTTGAGCATGGCGAGCAGCTGTTGATCGAGCGCGTCGATTTGCTCGCGAAGCGCGAGCAAGGCGGGGCCTATGGGCGAGGCTTCGGACATCGAGGTGATCGCTTGCGCCGCTGTGCCTACTTCGGCGCGGCCGGCGGCGCGCTGGCCGCGCTGGCATAGGGTGCCAGGCGCTGGCTGATCGACTGCTGCATGGCCTGGATCTTCGGTTGAACCTGCGGGCGCGTCTCGGCCACCAGCTTCTCGACAAAGCTGCGCTGCATCTCACCCAGCAGCGACTGGTATTTGCGCACCGTGGGCGACTCGAGCATGGCCACCACCTGCTTGAGTTCGGTCTCGTTCATCTTTTCTTCGAGCACCGTGCCGATGGTGCTGGGCGCCAGCTTGGCCGCGCGTTCGCGCATCAGGGGCAACGACTCGTCGATGTACTTGCGCATGTCGCCTTCGATCTCGCGCGCCAGCGCTTCCCGCTTGTCGGCCGGTACGCGCTGCGCCAGCACCGGGTTGAGCTGCTGCATGAGTTGCATGGCCGGCTGCTCGAGCATGCTGCGCGCCATGCTGTCGATGTTGGCCTGCTGCAGCTGCAGCACCTTGGCCACGAGTTCCTTCTTGGCGTTCGACCCCGCAGCAGCCTGAGCTGAAGCGGCGGATGCCAGCACCGTGGCGCCGAGCGCCACGACGACAACGCGAATGAGCGGATGCATCAAGATGTCTCCTCACCGGCGCCGCCGGAGCTGTCTGGATCGTCGGTGGGGCTTTCGCCATCGTGGCCTTCACCTGCCATATCCGGTTGCGCGTCGTTCTCGACGATGCGCTGCAGGCCCGACAACGCCGAGCCATCGTCCAGCGCGATCAGCGTCACGCCCTGGGTGGCGCGTCCGAGTTCGCGGATCTCCGAAACGCGCGTGCGAACCAGCACGCCCTTGTCGGTGATGAGCATGATCTCGTCGGCCGGCCGCACCAGCGTGGCGGCCACCACGCGGCCGTTGCGCTCGGTCTGCTGGATGGCGATCATGCCCTTGGTGCCGCGGCCGTGGCGCGTGTACTCGGCGATGCTGGTGCGCTTGCCGTAGCCGTTTTCGGTGGCGGTGAGCACGCTCTGCGTCTCGTCTTCGGCCACGAGCATGGCGATGACGTGCTGGCCCAGGTCGAGCGCCATGCCGCGCACGCCGCGGGCGTTGCGCCCCATAGCGCGCACATCGTCTTCGTCGAAGCGCACCGCCTTGCCGCCGTCCGAGAACAGCATCACGTCGTGCTTGCCATCGGTGAGCGCGGCGCCGACGAGCACATCGCCCTCGTCGAGGTCGACGGCAATGATGCCGGCCTTGCGCGGATGGCTGAATTCGTCGAGCGAGGTCTTCTTCACCGTGCCGAGCGCGGTCGACATGAAGACGTAGTGGTCGGCCGGGAAGCTGCGAAACTCGCCGGTGAGCGGCAGCACGACGTTGACCTTCTCCTCGGGCTGCAGCGGGAACATGTTGACGATGGGCTTGCCGCGCGAATTGCGCGAGCCCTGCGGCACTTCCCAGACCTTGAGCCAGTACACCCGGCCCTTGTTGGTGAAGCACAGGATCCAGTCGTGCGTGTTGGCGATGAAGAGCTGGTCGATCCAGTCGTCTTCCTTGGTCTGCGCCGCCTGGCGGCCACGGCCGCCACGACGCTGCGCGCGGTATTCGGAAACGGCCTGGCTCTTGATGTAGCCAGTGTGGCTGAGTGTGACCACCACATCGGTCGGCGTGATCAGATCCTCGGTGCCCAACTCTTGCGCGTTATGTTCGATGACGCTGCGCCGCGCCGCCAGCTTGCTCTGGCCGAATTCTTCGCGCAGCGCGCTGAGCTCGCCGGCGATGATCGAGGTCACGCGCTCGGGCCGCGACAGAATGTCGAGCAGGTCGGCGATCTGCGTCATCACCTCGCGGTACTCGGCAATGATCTTGTCCTGCTCCAGCCCGGTGAGGCGCTGCAGGCGCATCTGCAAAATCTCTTGCGCCTGGTCGTCCGAGAGGCGGTACAGGCCGTCGGCCTGCAGTCCGTAGTGCGTGGGCAGGCCTTCAGGGCGATAGGCCTCGCGGCCGCCCGTGGTGCTGGCTTCGGCGCGCGCCAGCATTTCGCGCACCATCGACGAGTCCCAGCTCTTGCTCATCAACGCGGCCTTGGCCATCGGCGGTGTGGGCGAGGACTTGATGGTCTCGATGAACTCGTCGATATTGGCCAGCGCCACCGCCAGGCCTTCGAGCACATGGCCGCGTTCGCGCGCCTTGCGCAGCTCGTACACGGTGCGCCGCGTGATCACTTCGCGTCGGTGCTCGAGGAAGATCTCGAGCAGCAACTTCAGGTGGCACAACTTGGGCTGGCCGTCGATCAGCGCCACCATGTTGATGCCGAAGCTGTCCTGAAGCTGCGTCTGCTTGTACAGGTTGTTGAGCACGACCTCGGGCACTTCGCCGCGCTTGAGGTCGATCACCACGCGCATGCCCGACTTGTCGCTCTCGTCCTGGATGTGGCTGATGCCTTCGATTTTCTTCTCATGCACCAGCTCGGCAATGCGCTCGAGCAGCGTCTTCTTGTTCACCTGGTAGGGAATCTCGTCGACGATGATCGACTGGCGCTGGCCGCGGTCGATGTCCTCGAAATGGCACTTGGCGCGCATCACCACGCGGCCGCGGCCGGTGCGGTAGCCCTCGCGCACACCATTCAGGCCGTAGATGATGCCGGCGGTGGGGAAGTCTGGCGCCGGCACGATTTCCATCAGCTCGTCGATGCTGGCCTCGGGGTTCTTCAGCAGGTGCAGGCAGGCGTCGACCACTTCGTTCAGGTTGTGCGGCGGGATGTTGGTGGCCATGCCCACCGCGATGCCCGTGGCGCCGTTCACCAGCAGGTTGGGCAGCCGTGCCGGCAACACCACCGGCTCCTTTTCCGAGCCGTCGTAGTTCGGGGCGAAATCGACCGTGTCTTTGTCGATGTCCTCGAGCATCTCGTGCGCGATCTTCGACAGGCGGATCTCGGTGTAGCGCATTGCCGCCGCGTTGTCGCCGTCGACCGAGCCGAAATTGCCCTGGCCGTCGACCAGCATGTGCCGCAGAGAAAAGTCCTGCGCCATACGCACGATGGTGTCGTACACCGCCGTGTCACCGTGGGGGTGGTATTTGCCGATCACGTCGCCGACGATGCGGGCCGACTTCTTGTAGGGCCGGTTCCAATCGTTGTTCAGTTCGTGCATCGCGAACAGCACGCGCCTATGCACCGGCTTCAAGCCGTCGCGTGCCTCGGGCAAGGCGCGCCCGACGATCACACTCATCGCATAGTCCAGATAGGAGCGGCGCAACTCCTCTTCGAGGCTGAT
>JANLYV010000396.1:0-3762 GCA_031365825.1 Rubrivivax sp.
CGACCTGCTGTTGTTCGATCAGAAGCGGGTGGTCGACAAGGCGCTGGGGTCCGTCGGTCACCAGCACCACCGGCTGGCCCGCGTCGCACAGCCCCGCCACGAAGCGGCGCACATGCACGCTGTGGGTTCCAACCACCAGAACGGGCTGTGCAGAATGCGGCGCCCGGGCTGGCCCATCCATGTCCGACTGCAGCCCGACACGGACTCGACCCGACATCAACCGCGGGCCTGCTTCACTGCGCGGATGGCAACGTCGTAATAGCCAAGGCGTTGCAGAAACGAATCGTCGGCATTGCCCGCGATGGACGTTTCACGCTTGGCGAGGAACGCTTCGATCCGCCCGCGCAGCGGCAAGGATGCGCCCCAACGGATGTACGACGAACTCAGTCGCGAGAGGCTGCCGCACCGAATGCGCTGAACGTCGGCGATGTCGAATCGGCCTGAAAGTGCGTCGATGTAGTCTTGCTCGCGAGAAGTCTCTGCGACCGAACCCGACTGGCCACCCGAAGCGCTGGCCTGCTCGATCATCAGCAACTGGCCGCCCGGTGCCAGCACACGCGACAGCTCGGCCAGCGCAGCACGCAGCTGCGTGCCATCGGACGACTTCAGACACTGCAGCACACCGACACTCAGGCACCCGTCGAAGCGGCCGTTCTCGAACGGCAACGGCAGCGCCGGCACATGGAGGAACTGCGTCGCCGAGCCCCGGTGCAGCTGCCGGGCGGCTTCGATCATCGCCAGCGAGGCATCGGTGCCGATGTAGGCCGAACCGTGATCGGTGATGCGCCGCGCGAAACGGCCGACGCCACAACCGAAGTCCAGCACCGCCCGTCGGCTGCCGACCCAGGGGCCGATGCGGCTCCACTGGATGCGGTCGATCAGGCTGTTCTTCAAACCGGTGGTGTCGCCGGGGTCGATCACCGACTGAAAGTCCACGCCTTGCCTGGCCCGCGCATCCCAATCCACATCTGCCATTTCGCGCACTCCGCTGTAGCCGCCGATTATCAGTCCCGCGCCGTCCGCGCCCGCGACTCGTGCGCGGGCATCAACGCAGGGCGCGAACCCGGTTCAAGACACGCCAGATCGGCGCTTCGTGGACAAGCGAGACATACGCCCGCGGCTGGCCGCCGAACTCCTCCTTGAAGCGGCGGACCGTGGGCAGCCCTTCGCTCGACCCCATGTTCAGCCACGGGATGCCGGCTTCGGTCAGGTCGCTCAGGATGGCGTCCATGAGCTTGACCATCGGGAATGCGGCCTTCTGGTCGGGCTCGATCTGGGACACGCCCTGCCAATAGAGCGCGTAGTGCCGGCAGCTCATGACCACCATGGCGCAGGCGAGGCGCCCCGCCACGTAGTTCATCCAGATGCGCGTCGCGGTACTGGCCATCATGGCCTCGAAGAAGCCTCGGGTGTAGACGGGTCGGTCACGACCCCAGCGTCGCAGTGAGGCCTCATAGGCGCTGTAGTAATCGTTCAGGTGCGCTGCGCTGTGCGCCGTCAGGATCGTCGATGCCAGCGGGTTGGGCCGCGTCGCCTGGCTGCGCTTGGTGGCGTGGTAGTGCCGGCGTGTGTCTTCCATGGCGGGTGCCAGGGTCAGCAGGTGGGTCTCGTTCGCGATGAGCCGGTAGCCCTGCCGGGCCGCATGCGAGCTCAGCCGCTCGGCGTGTGTCTCCAAGGGGTTGATGTTGAGGCGGATCCGCGTCAGCGGCGCGCGGCGCGCGGTATCGATCAGGCCTTCGAGCGCCTCAGCCTGCCCCGCATGCGTGCACAGGCGGGTGTAGAAGCCGATGGGTGCAACCTCGATACGGCGCAATCCCAGACGGCGGCGCTCGAAGGCCCAGCCTGCCTCTCCCCAGCGCCGGGCCTGGAAACCCAGGTGCAGTTCGAATGCCGCGCGCACGCCCGCATCGTCGAAAAGATCATCCACCACGGCCATGGCTCCAGCCGATGACGACGGCGAACTCGAAGAAGGCCGACACCAGCACGTACAGCATCATGCTCAGCGACAGGGCCCAGACCGCGGTTGTCGCGTTGCCGCCCGCGACCTGCGCCACCCCGAGGGTGATGAAGGCCACGGCCGTGCCGGCCAGCCCGAGCGAAAAGTCCAAGGCAAAGCGCTGCTTCACCACGTAGAGCACGGCCAGCGGTGCGACGATGAACGACGACAGCGCCCAAGGTGCCAGCGCGCGCAGGTAGCCGCCGACACTCTGCCAGGCCGGCCCGAAGGCCCAGGCGTAGGCGGTGTCCGGAACCAGCACCACCATCGGCCACACCAGCAACGCGCCCGGCACGAGCCCCATGAGCAGGCGCTGCGCATCGTGGCGCAGGCGCGCGTTGTCCTGACGGTGGGCGGCGGCCCGTGGGTAGAAGACCTGCGAGATGGCATTGGCGACCAGGCCCAGCGGTGCCTTCAACAGGCGCGTCGAGAAGGCGTAGTAGGCCGCAGCCTGCGTGCCGAAGAAGAGCGCCATCAACAGCGGCAGGCCGGACGACTGCGCGGTGTCGGACAGCACATGCGGCACGTTGAAGACCGCGACACGCCGGCATTGCCGCAACAGCCGCCAGGCCTGAAGTCGCCGTGCCCCCGCCACCAGCGCGAGGCTGGGCAGCCCGACCAGCAACACCAGCAGTGACGCCGCCTGGCCGGCCAGCGTGGCGAGCACCAGCCACTGCGGGTTCGGGCCGAAGGCATGGCCCAGGCCGATGGACAGCAGTGCAGTCAAGCTGGCCTGGGCGATGCGTGACAGCGACAGGCGCCCAAAGTCGCGCTGACGGGTGCACCAGGTACCGAACACCTGAATCGCGCCGGCGAACATCACGTAGACCGGCAGGAAAGCGAATGCGGGCTCGACGAGCCCAGCGAAGATGACGCCGGCCACCACGACGGCGCTGAGCAGCGACATGAGCGCAGCCACCGCCAAGGCTCCCCAGGCCAGCGCACCCGCGCTGGCGTCGCGCCGCGGCAGCGGCAGGGCGACCTCGAAGCGCGCACACACGACTGGCGCCAGCACACCGCCATAAGCCAGCAACAGCACGAAGGTGCCGTAGACCTCCGGTGCGTACAGCCGTGTGATGAACGGCAACGAGACGAGGCCGATGCCCTGGGCCAGCGCCGTGCCACCGGCCACCGTGAGCACGCTGGAGAGAAAGGATCGGGCCACGAAGGAGTGCCTGCCGCCTCAAAGACGCATCGCGCCGGCCGGGAAGGCAGGCCGCACGCTAGCCAAGCAGCGCACGCGCGACCCGGTCCTGATCGGCTTCGCTCAAGTCCGCACTCATCGGCAAGCTCATCACCCGCTGCCCAGCGCGCACGCTCTCGGGGCAGCAATCAGGGCAGCAGCCGGCCGCGTAGGCGGGCTGCAGGTGCAGCGGCCTCGGGTAGTGCACGGCGGTGGGAATGCCTTGCGCCTGCAGGCGGGCCTGCACCGCATCGCGCTGGTCCACGAAGACGGTGTACTGCGCCCACACGCAGTCGCGGTCAGGCCGCACGGCCAGCAGTTGAACGCTGCTGCCTGCCAGCAGCGCGGCGTAGCGTGCGCCGATCTCGGCACGCCGCTGAAGCTCCCAGTCGAAGCGCTCCAGCTTGGCCAACACCACAGCGCATTGCAGCGTGTCCATGCGCCCGCCGACGCCGACGCGGGTGTGGCTGTAGCGCGCGCTCTGGCCGTGCACGCGAATCTCGCGGCAGGCCTGGGCCAGCGCGTCGTCGCTGGTGAAGATGGCGCCGCCGTCGCCGTAGCAGCCGAGCGGTTTGCTGGGGAA
>JANLYV010000445.1:0-2737 GCA_031365825.1 Rubrivivax sp.
GCTTCACCACCAAACAGTTCTGGAACCCGTCGATCTACAGCGATCCCGAACTGGACAAACGCATGGCGGCGACCTATCTGGAACGTGACGAGGGCAAGCGCAAAATCCTGATCAAGCTGCTGACCCGCGACATCGTTGAAAAGGCACCTTATATTTGGTTGCCGACGCCGATTGGCTACACCGCTTGGTGGCCCTGGGTCAAAAATTATGATGGCGAATTGCGTGCCGGCTCTGAGCGCCCTGGCCCGATCCATGCGCGGATGTGGGTGGACCAGGTGCTGAAAAAGAAAATGGGCTTTTGAGCCGTGACAGAGACGACCGCCTTGCCGCTGCTCAGCGTCCGCAACCTGGTCACCCGGTTTCGCACGGCGCGTGGCCAAGTCACCGCCGTCGATGGCGTGAGTTTTGATGTGGCGGCCGGAGAAACCCTGGCGATCGTTGGCGAATCGGGTTCGGGCAAGAGCGTGACCGCGCTGTCAATATTGCGCCTGATCCCGGACCCGCCCGGGCAAATCGAGCAAGGCGAAATCATTTTTGATGGTCAAGACCTGCTCAAACTCACAGGCAAGCAAATTCGTGCCGTGCGCGGCAACCGCATCGCGATGATTTTTCAGGAGCCGATGAGCTCACTCAACCCGGCGATGACGGTGGGCATGCAGGTCGGCGAGCCGATCAACCTGCACCGCAAGACGCCATGGGGCGCGGCGCTGGTAAGGGCGCGTGAGCTGCTGGGCGTGGTGCGCATGTCCGACACCGCCGCGCGGGCGGCGGCCTACCCGCACCAGTTCTCGGGCGGCATGCGCCAGCGGGCGATGATTGCCATGGCGCTGGCCTGCGAGCCGCAGTTGATCATTGCCGACGAGCCGACCACGGCGCTTGACGTGACGGTGCAGGCGCAGATTTTGGATTTGCTGCAAGATCTGGCCCGCAAGGCCCGCTCGGCGCTGATCCTCATCACCCACGACCTGGGCGTTGTCGCCCGCTATGCCGACCGGGTGGTGGTGATGTACGCCGGCCGGGTGGTCGAAGCCGCGCCGGCCACCGAGTTGTATGCCCGCCCACGTCACCCGTACACGAAGGGCCTGATGGCTTCGGTGCCACGGCTGGACGGCGACACCGGCAAACGCCTGATCCCAATTGAGGGCCAGCCGCCAGACTTGGCACGCTTGCCCGCCGGTTGCGCCTTTGCGCCCCGCTGCCGCCAGGCCAGCGATGCTTGCCGCGCCGAGCGGCCGGCGCTGCGAGAGGTTGGCGCGGTCGGCCTGTACCACCAAGTCGCCTGCATATTGGAAAGCGCAGGATGAGCCGAAGGGCCGCTCCCAAGGCGAATTCCGAAGCCCGCAGGGCGGAGCTTGCCTGATGAGCCAGCCGCTGCTCAAGGTCGATGGCCTGAAGGTCCATTTCCCGGTCATGCAAGGCGTGATCTTCAAGCGCCAGGTGGCCACCGTGCGCGCGGTCGACGGTGTGTCGTTCAGCTTGAAACGCGGCGAAACCCTGGGCCTGGTCGGCGAGAGCGGCTGCGGCAAGTCCACCACCGGCTTGGCGGTGCTGCGCATGCTTGCCCCCACCGCCGGCACCATCGAATTTGAAGGCCAGGACATCACCCACCACGACAAGGCGCAGATGCGGCCGCTGCGCCGGCGCCTGCAGATGGTCTACCAGGACCCGTACGGCAGCCTGAACCCGCGCATGAAAGTACGCGACATCATCGGCGAGCCGCTGCAAGTCCATGGCCTGGCGACTGAGCGCCCCCAGGGCCGGGCTGGCGCCCAGCCCGCCCCCCGCGGGGGGCAAGGAACTCGGGAGCGGCCCTTCGTTCCTTGTGACCGACGCGCCTACGCCGAACGCATCGCCGAGCTGATGCGCACGGTCGGCCTGCTGCCCGACATGGCCGACCGCTACCCGCACGAGTTCTCGGGCGGCCAGCGCCAGCGCATCGGCATCGCCCGGGCGCTGGCCTTGGAGCCGGCGCTGATCATTTGCGACGAACCAGTCTCGGCGCTGGACGTGTCGATCCAGGCGCAGGTGGTCAACGTCTTCGTCGAGCTGCAACAGCGGCTCGGGCTGGCCTACTTGTTCATCGCCCACGACCTGTCGGTGGTGCGCCACGTCAGCGACCGCATCGCGGTGATGTACCTGGGCCGAATCGTCGAGGTTGCGACCCGCGACGCGATCTACAAAGACCCGCTGCACCCCTACACCCAGGCGCTGCTCGCGGCGGTGCCGGTGGCCGACCCGGCGGTGGAGGCCACCCGGGCGCGCAGCATCGTGATTGGCGAAGTGCCGAGTGCGATGAACCCGCCGCCGGGCTGCCGTTTTCATACCCGTTGCCCGCAGGCGTTTGCGCGCTGCAAGACCGATGACCCGGCGCTGGTGGACCTGGGTGGTGCAAGGGCAGTGGCCTGCCATCTTCACCCTGGGCATTCGGCGCCCATTTGAGCCGGTTGGTTTCGCCATGCGCGTGTGCATCGCCCCTGGGGTTAGCCTCTTCGTTGACATCGAAGGCGCCGGTCTGGTGCCCAACGGCCCGCGCATGCGTCAGAAGCCCACGCTGGTGCTGCTGCACGGTGGCCCGGGCTATGACCACTCGGGCTTCAAGCCAGCGTTCTCGCGCCTGGCCGACATTGCGCAAATCGTCTACTACGACCACCGTGGACATGGCCGCAGTGGCCGGCGCCCGGCCCAGGAATGGACGCTGGACAACTTTGCCGATGATGTGGTGCGGTTGTGCGACGCG
>JANLYV010000487.1:0-2471 GCA_031365825.1 Rubrivivax sp.
ATGCGCATGGTCAGGCGGTCCTTCTTTGTTTTTGCCGCAAAGGCGCAAAGGCCCCAAGGAAAGACGAATGCATGGCGCGGCATTCATCCTTTCCCGTCTTCGGCTTTCATTTGCGCCTCTGCGTCTTGGCGGCAAAAGGAGTCATCGCTTCGCCATCCCTCTTGCCGAAGCCACCGAAGCGACCCCGGCCACTTCGCACCACGCAGCGACCAGCGCATCGGCAAAGGCTTCGTCATTGATGTGCGACGGCAGGCGGATCAGCTTCTTGTCGACGCCTGTGCGGAAGTTTTGCTCGATCGCGGTGAACAGCGCGCGATCGGCGTCGGGGTCGTGAAACGGTTGGCCCTGCTTGTCGATCGCCGAGACGCCGCCTTCGGGGATCAGGAAGCGCACCGGCCCGCGCATCGCATTGAGCTTGGCCGCCAGAAACACGCCGATCGCGCGGTTCTCGTCGACGGTGGTTCGCATCAGCGTGACCGTGGTGTTGTGGCGATACAGCTTGCGCGCCTTGAAGCGCTCGGGCACCGACTTCCAGGTGCCGAAGTTGACCATGTCGAGCGCGCCGCACGAGCCGACATACGGCAGCGCGTGGCGTGCGAACACGTCGAGCCGCGTCGGGCCGGCCGAGAGCGTGCCGCCGGCGATCTCGTCGGCGATCTCGGTGGTCGAGACATCGATCGCGCCGACGAGCAGGCCCGAATCGACGAGTTTCTCCATCGACTGCCCGCCGACGCCGGTGGCGTGGAAGACCAGGCAGTCGTAGTCGGCCTCCAGCCGCTTCGTCACCGCCTGCACACAGGTGGTGGTGACGCCGAACATGCTCAGACCCAGCGCGGGCTTGGCCAAATCCGGCAGCGTGACAGGATGGCTGACCATGCCGGCCAGCGCATGCGCCGCGTTGCCCAGCACCTGGGCGCTGATGCGGTGGATACCCTGCACGTCGGTCACCGAATAGAGCATGCAGATGTCGCTGGGGCCGACATACTGCCGGGTGTCACCGCTGGCCATGGTCGAGACCATCACCTTCGGCAAGCCAATCGGCAGCGCGCGCATGCCGGCGGTGGCCAGCGTGGTGCCGCCCGAGCCGCCTGCCGAGACGATGCCACCCAGATCTCGCCGAGTGACGATGAACCGCTCGAAGGCCAGCGCCATCGCCGCCACCGCGCTGCCGCGATCGCCGCTGAAGACTGCGGACTCGCCGCCCGGGTGGTGCCGCGCCACCTCGCGCGGATGGACGCTGGCGGTCGAGGGCTTGCCGGATGTGGCCAGATCGACCGTCACCACCCGCAGGCCGAGCTTGTCGAGGCACTGGCGCAGGTACAGCAGTTCGCGGCCCTTGGTGTCGAAGGTGCCGACGACGTAGGCGGCCCGGCCGCTGGAAGCCGCAACGGGAAATGGCAGGACTTTGGCGACCGGCGCCAAGGGAGCCACCGCCGGTTTGGCGGGTGGTGGTGGGTTGAAGGGCGCCGCGCTGTCACCCGTGCCCCAGCGGTTGACGCTGACACGGCCAATGCCCGTCGAGTCCAGCGACGGCGCGCCTTGCCCATGGGCCCGCTGCACCGTGAACACCGGCTGCGGGGCGCTGGGCGCGGGCGCCACTTCTGGCTCCGCCTCGTCGTCCGCACTCGCGCGCACGCCCAGCAGTCGCTCTTGCAAGCCCCGGTCGGCGGCCAAGCTGGCGGTGGCCATTTCGTTGGCGATGCGGCCATTGACCATCACCGCGACCCGGTCGGCCACCTCGATCGCCACGCCCAAGTTCTGCTCGATCAGCAGCACCGCGATGGTGTCGGACAGCTCGCGCAGCGCGTTGGCCACTTGTTCGACGATGACCGGTGCCAAGCCCTCGGTCGGCTCGTCCATCACCAGCAGGCGCGGCTCCAGCAGCAGCGCGCGGCCAATCGCCAGCATCTGCTGCTCGCCGCCACTGAGCTGGGCGCCGCCATGGCCACGGCGCTCGGCCAGGCGCGGGAACATCGTGTAAACGCGGTCGGTGTCGCGGCGATTTTTGGCGACCAGGCGCAGGGTTTCGTCCACCGTCAGTGACGGCCAGACCCGCCGGCCCTGCGGCACGTAGGCGATGCCGCGACGCGTGATCTGGTGCGGCGGTAGGCCCAAAATTTCTTCGCCATTGAAGCGCACGCTGCCCTTGGCCGGCACCAGTCCCGTCACCGCGTTGCACAGCGTAGATTTGCCCATGCCGTTGCGCCCGACGATGCCCAGCACGCCGCGTTCGAGCGTCAGGCCGACGCCCTGCAGCGCATGCGCACGGCCGTAGTAAACATCGAGCGCCTCGATGGCGAGGATCGGCGCGCCGGCGGCCGTCGCGCCCTCACGGTCGCTGCGAAACCACGCCATCAGTGCTTGCTCCCCATGTAGATCGCCTGCACCTGCGCGTCGTTCTCGATCTCGCCGGGGCTGCCGGTGCGCAGGACGCGTCCGTTGTGCATCACGGTCACGCGCTCGACCACGCG
>JANLYV010000508.1:0-2837 GCA_031365825.1 Rubrivivax sp.
ACGAAGACGATCGGCGTCTGGCGGCTGGCCTGGGTCAGCGTCGCCAGACTGACTTCGGCGCCGCCACCAAAGTAGGCGTCGCACTTCAGTTTTGCGAGCTCGGCGGAAAGTGAGGGCATGCGATCAAGCTTGTTGTCGGCATGGCGTCGCTCGATCACCAGGTTGCGCCCCTCAACGAAGCCAAGTTCTGCGAGGCGCTTGACGAACGCCAGGCTGTAGGGCTCCTTGAAGACGTCTGAAACGCTGACCCAGCCGATGCGGTAGGTGCGCCCGGTTACCTGGGACCAAGCCGCAAGTGGCGCGGCCACCGTGCCGGCGCCGAGCGTGCACAACAGGGTTCGACGTGCAAGCACGCATTCACCTCGTGCATGGATAGAGCGAACGCGGGGTCCGGCTCGATTCATACCGCCGCCAGCGCCTGCTCCAGATCGGCCACCAGGTCCTCCGGGTCCTCGACACCGATCGAGATGCGGATCAGTGCCGGCGTGATGCCGAAGCGCTTCAACTGCGCCACCGGCATCGCCGAATGGGTGGTCGACGCCGGGTGCGAGGCCAGCGTTTCGGTGCCGCCCAGGCTCACCGCGAGCTTGATGACTTCGAGCTTGTCGAGCAGCGCGAAGGCGCCGGCTTCGCCGCCTTTGACTTCGAACGAAAAGGTCGAGCCCGCGTTCAGGTTCTGGCGTTCGTGCAAGGCGCGGTCGGCGTGCTCGGCGGGCAGGAAGTCGAGGTACCAGACGTTGTCGATCTTCGGATGGTCACGCAGGAAGGCCGCGACATGCGCGGCGCCGGCGGCACCTGCGGCCATGCGTAGCTTCAAGGTTTCGAGCGAGCGCATCAGCAGCCAGGCGGTATGGGGGTCGCACATGGTGCCCAGCGTCGAGCGCATGCGGCGCACCGGCGCAAGCATGGTGCGCTCGCCGCTGGCGCCGCCGGCTATGAGGTCGGAATGCCCGCCGACGTACTTGGTGAGCGAGGTCACCACCAGGTCGGCGCCATGCTCCAGCGGCTTGCAGTAGATCGGCCCGAGCATGGTGTTGTCGACGATCACCGGCGGCCGCTTGCCACCCGCCGCGAGCTGCTCGGACAAGGCGCGTGCCGCGGCAATGTCGACCAGGCCGTTGGTCGGGTTTGCCGGCGTCTCAAGGTAGATGGCGGCGACGCGGCCGGCGCGCTGTGCCACCTCGGCCGCGGCCAGCATCGCCGCCGTGCCGCCTTCGACCTCGAAGCCGACCTGGCGGATGCCGAACTCGGGCAGGATGGCCTGCACCAGCGTCTCGGTGCCGCCGTAGATGGGCTGGCTCTGCAGCACCACGTCGCCCGGGCGCAGGTAGGCCCACAGGCAGGTGGAGATGGCGGCCATGCCCGATGCGAAGGCCAGGCTCGCCTCGGCGCCGTCCCAGATCGCCAGCCGGTCTTCCAGCACCTCGAGGTTGGGGTTGTTGAAGCGCGAGTAGACGAGGCCGGGCTCTTCGTCGGGCCCGAGCTTGCGCCGGCCCTGCATCGTCGCGAAAAAATTCTTGCCGTCTTCGGCGCTGCGGAAGACGAAGGTCGAGGTCTGGAACTGCGGCGGCTTGAGCGAGCCTTCAGACAGCATCGGGTCGTAGCCGAAGCCCATCATCAAGGTCTCGGGCGCCAGGGGGCGGTTGCCGAGCTTGCGCTTGCGCCACTTCTTTTCGGCCATGCGGGGCTTTCGGTGATGGACGGTGCAAAAGCATACGCCTGCGTGCTGCGCGACGATGGCCGGGCGCAAGCGACTGTGCAGGCTTGGTCTTCGACCTTGGGTTTCAGGCGCGTCGGGCCAGCCCTTGCGCCGCAGCCTGCCACATCGGCGCGGCGCGCACCACGTCACCGACCACCAGCACGGCGGGGCTGCTGATGGCGCCGGCCTGCGCCGCCGTGACGACGCTCGACAAGTCCGACATCAATTGCCGCTGCGCCGGGGTGTGCGCGGCGCTGATCAAGGCCACGGGCGTGCTGCCGGGCAGGCCGCCATCGCGCAGGCCGGCGACGATCTGCGCCAGCCGCGCCACGCCCATGTACACCACCAGCGTCAGGCCGGATCGCGCCAGCGCCTGCCAGTCGGCGCCGCCGCCACCGGCCCATGCGTGGCCGGTGACCAGCGCCACACCGGGGGCGTAGCGGCGGTCGGTGACGGGAATGCCGATGGCCGCCGGCGCAGCAATGCCGGCCGTCAAGCCACCAATCACTTCGACCGTTAGCCCGGCCGCACGCAAAGCGTCGCACTCTTCGCCGCCGCGGCCGAAGACGAAGGGGTCGCCGCCCTTGACGCGCACCACGCGCTCGCCACGGTGGGCCTCGCTGATCATCAGTTTGTGGATGAAGGCTTGTGGTGTGCCGGCGCAGCCGCCGCGTTTGCCGACGTGGATGATGCGGGCGCTGCGTTTCAAGTACTTCAGCACGCCCGTGTCCACGAGATCGTCGACCAGCGCCACGCTGGCGCGGCGCATGGCCTTGACGGCCTTGATCGTCAGCAACTCGGGGTCGCCTGGGCCGGCGCCGATGAGGGTGACGGGATGGTGAATCGTGTTCATGGGGTCACCGCTTCCAGCGCGGCATGGCGCGCGACAAGGCCCTTCACCGCCGGCAAGCAGGAACCGCATTCGGTGCCGCAGCGCAAGCTCTGCTGCAGTTGCTGCAGGCGCAGCGCGGCGTCGCCTTCGCAGCTGGCCAGCACTGTCACGATGCGCTCTTCGCTGATGTCGTGACAGGCGCAGACCTGCGGGCTGCGTGGCGCCACCGGCTGCGGCGGGCGTGGGCTGGCGGCGAGCAGGGCGCGGCCGAAGGCGGCGGCGTTGAGGTTCTGCTGCAAGAGGTCG
>JANLYV010000513.1:0-17025 GCA_031365825.1 Rubrivivax sp.
GCCACTTTGCGGCCGCTGCGCCGGCGCGTGCAGATCGTCTTCCAGGACCCTTACCGCTCGCTCAACCCGCGCCGCACCGTGGGCCAGGCGCTGGTCGAAGGGCCGATGAACTACGGCCTGTCGCGCGCCGCGGCGCTGCAACGTGCGCTCGGCCTGCTTGACCTGGTGCGCATGGACGCCAGCGCGATGGCGCGCTACCCGCACCAGTTCAGCGGCGGCCAGCGTCAACGCATCTGCATCGCACGCGCGCTGATGATGGAGCCCGAGCTGCTGGTGGCCGACGAAGCCGTCTCGGCGCTGGACGTGTCGGTGCAGGCGCAAGTGCTGCGCCTCTTCGAGGAGATTCGCGCGCGGCTGAACCTGGCCATGCTCTTCATCACGCACGACCTGCGCGTGGCCTCGCAGGTGTGCGACTTTCTGGTGGTGATGTCGCAAGGCGAGGTCGTCGAATACGGCCCGGCGCATCGTGTCTTCGCCCGGCCCGAGCATGCCTATACGCGGGCGCTGTTCGCTGCGGCGCCGGGGCGTGACTTTGCGCTTGGTGAGAACCGTTCGGGCTGAGCCTGTCGAAGCCCTGGCGAGCCCTTCTACAAGCTCAGGGCGAACAGGCCCGGCTGGACGGCATCGCCGTCAAGCCGCCGCGACTTTGAGAAAAAGCTCCCGGTCGGGTGAAAAGTTAGCATGCAGCGGCAGCAGCGCGCCACCGAGCGCGCGCGCGTCGGGGCCGATGCTGCCGGTCAGCAAGGCCGGTTGCGCCACGCCTTCCCAGCTGTAGCGCGAAAGCGCTTGTTCGGTGGCCTGGCGCAGCGCTTCGAGCAGGCTGCGGTCGAACGAGCCGTCGACGATCACACCGTCCAGGTCGAGCAGGCAGGCGGCATGGTTGATGGCATGCGCCAACGCCGTGCTGGCCTGTGCCAGCCAACTTGTGGTGTGGCGCTGCCACGGCGGCTGCGTCGCGCGCGCGTCGGCGGCGGCGCCCACGTCAAGGCCGGCGCTCGCATACAGCTGTTCCAGTTTCAGCAACGAGGCCACGCTCAGCAGCTGCTCGGGGGCACCGCCACGCGTGGCCTTGGCCAGCGCCAGCGGCAGCGAGCCGATGGCACCGGCGTTGCCTGACGCGCCACCGCGCAGCTGGCTGTCGAGCACCAGTGCGCCGCCGATGAAGGTGTCGACGAAAACGTAGAGAAAGCTCTTCACGCTGCGGCCGCGGCCGACCACGAGTTCGGCCACGCAAGCCGCCGCCGTGTCTTTCACCAGCGTCACCGGCAGCTCGGTCAGCCGCGCGACTTCATCGCGCAGCTCGATGCGCCGCCACTGGTCGGCGACCTTCGGCGGGAAGCCGAGCAGTTCCTGCCAGCCGCCCATCGACAGCGGTGCCGCAATGCCTATGCCTTGCACGCGCGCGTGCTGCGTAGGCCCGAGCTTGCGCCGGATGTCTTTCAGCCGCCGCGCGATCTCGGCCAGCACTTGGTCCGGGTCGGCGTGGCGGTAGTCCAGCGTCCAGCGCTGGCGCTTGGCGCCAGTGAAGTCGATGAGCAGGGTGTCGAGGCTGCGCCGGCCGACCTTCACGCCGATGGCGAAGGCGCCGTCGGGGTTGAGCGACAGCGGCACCGAAGGCTGGCCGACTTTGCCGCGCTGCGGCGCGCCGCGCTGCAACAGGCCGTCGTCGATGAGGCGCTTGCTGATGAGCGAGATGGTCTGCGCGGTGAGCTGCGTCAGCCGCGCGATGTCGGCCCCGGGCAGCGCGCCATGCAGCCGGATGGCCTGCAGCACCACACGTTCGTTGTACTGGCGCAGGCCGCCCTGGCTGGAGCCGCGCGGCTGCAACCTGGTCTCCTCCTTATCGACGTTAGCATCGCGCGCATTCAAGCCAGACACTCCGGCGCCAGCTGCTCCGGGGTCATGGCGCCGGTCATCACCGCCACGGTGTCGCTCATGCTGATCTTCTTCGGGTTGAGCACGGCGCAACGCCTGCCCAGCCGCGCCACGTGGATGCGGTCGGCAAGCTCAAAGACATGCGGCATGTTGTGCGAGATCAGCACCACCGGCAGGCCCTGGTCACGCACGCGGCGGATGAGCTCGAGCACCATGTTGCCTTCCTTCACGCCCAGCGCCGCGGTCGGCTCGTCCATGATGACGACATGCTGCGCGAAGGCCGCCGCGCGCGCCACGGCCACGCATTGGCGCTGCCCGCCCGACAGCGTTTCCACCGCCTGCGTCATCGAGCGGATGCCGACTGTGAGCTCGGCCATGCGCTCGATGCTCTGGGCCAGCATCTTCTTCTTGTCGAGCATGCGCAGCACGCTGCCGAGCCAGCCTTCGCGCCGCAGCTCGCGGCCGAGGAAGTGGTTCTCGGTGTTGGTCATGGCCGGGGCCACGGCCAGGTCCTGGTAGACCGTTTCGATGCCGGCGCGGCGCGCATCGATCGGGCTCTTGAAGTGGATCGTTTGACCATCGAGCGTGATCTCGCCTTCGTCCGGAATGGTCGCGCCCGACAAGGCTTTGATGAGCGAGGACTTGCCCGCGCCGTTGTCGCCGATGACGGCGAGTATTTCGCCGGCGCGCAACTCGAAGTCGGCGCCGTCCAGCGCCGTGACTTGCCCGTAGCGCTTCACCAGGCCCCTGGCCTGCATCACGATGGTCGGCTTCGTGCTCATCTTGTGGCCTGCCTTGAGAGCTGGTCGACCGTCACCGCCAGAATGACGAGCACGCCCGTCACCAGCACCTGGTAGACGGAGGACACGCCCATCAGGGTCAGGCCGTTGCGCAGCACGCCCACCACCACCGCGCCGATGAGCGAGCCGAAGATCACGCCCCGTCCGCCGAAGAGGCTGGTGCCGCCCAGCACCACGGCGGTGATGGCGTCGAGGTTTTCGGTCTGGCCGGCGTTGGGGTCGCCCACGCCGGTGCGCGCCACCGACAGCAGCGCCGCGATGCCGTAGAACACGCCGGCAAGCACGTACACGCCCAGCAGCACGCGCTGCGTGGGGATGCCCACAAGCCGCGTCGCTTCGGCGTTATTACCCACAGCGTAGACATGACGCCCGGCCCCGGTTTCGCGCAGCCAGAACCAGACGCCGAGGTACAGCAGCAGCATCAGCACGGTGCCGTAGGCGACGTTGGCGCTGCCAAGGGCAAAGGTGCTGCCGAGCCAAGTCATGGCCGGCGGCACGTCGGTCACGGTTTGCGCATTCGCATACAGCTGGGTGATGGCAAAGGCGATGTTGAAGGTGCCGAGCGTGACGATGAAGGGCGGCAGCTTGATGCGTGTCACGAGCAGGCCGTTGACGAGGCCAAAGCCGGCTGTGACGGCGATGCCGCACAACACCGCCAGCGGCGTGGGCAGGCCCAGCTCGACCGCGAACTTGGTCATCACGATGCTGCCCAGCGCCATCACCATGCCGCATGACAAGTCGATGCCGGCAGTGAGGATGATCAGCGTCTGGCCGATGGCGATGACGCCCACCACCATCACCTGCTGCAGGATCAGTGACAGATTCTCGGCGCTGAAAAAACGCTCGGTGGTGAGCGCGAAAAAGCCGCAGGCCAGCAGCAGCGCGATGAAGGGGCCAAGCTGGCCCCAGGGCACCCGGCTCACGACGCTGGCAGCCTTGGCGTTCATCGCGCCGGCTCGTTTACTTCTTGCCCCAGCACAGGTTGGTGCCGGTGGCCACGTCCTTGCTGTCGACGCCGGCCACGGCCTTGGCCGCGATCAGGGTCACGCCGGTGTCGGTGTAGCCGCTGGCCTTCTTGCCGCTCTTGGCGTATTCGACGCCGGCCTCGACGCCCATCGCCGCCATCTTCAACGGGTACTGCTGCGAGGTGGCGGCAATGACGCCGGCGCCGACGTTCTTCACGCCCTCGCAGCCGCCGTCGACGCTGACGATGATCACGCTCTTTTCCTTGCCGGCCATCTTCAGCGCGTTGAAGGCGCCGGCGGCGGCCGGCTCGTTGATGGTGTAGACGATGTTCACGTCGGGCACCTTCTGCAGGCAGTTTTCCATCGCCGTCTGGCCCTTGGCCTGGTCACCGAAACTGTCGGCCATGCAGGCCACGGCGGCGTCCTTGCCGAGCTCATTGCTCTTGGCGTCGGGTGCCGGCAGGCCGAAGCCCTTGAGGAAGCCGTTGTGGCGCTGCGCCCCCACTGGGTGGCCGGGGAAGAGGTCGAGCGTGACGATCCTCGCCGGCTTCGCGCCCGCCATCGCGGCGAGTGCAGCTTTGGCGTACTGGCCGATCAACACGCCGGCCTTGTAGTTGTCGGTGGCGAAGAGGGCGTCGGTGCCGTCCACGGGATCGGTGGGGCTGTCCAGGGCGATCACCAGCACGCCCTTGTCGCGCGCTTTCTTGATGCTCGGCAGGATGGCCTTGCTGTCGCTCGGCGTGATGAGGATGGTCTTGGCGCCGGCGGCGATCATGTTTTCCATCGCCGTCACCTGGCCGGCGTTGTCGCCGTCGGTCTTGCCCGCGCCGGTGAGCAGCTTGGCGCCTTTGGCCTTGGCCGCTTCGGCCGCGCCTTCCTTCATCTTCACGAAGAAGGGGTTGGTTTCGGTCTTGGTGATGAGGCCGATCACCGGCTGCGTTTGTGCCACGGCGATGCTGCCGGCGGCCAGGGTGATGAGCGTGGCCAGGGCTTGCAGGCGGTGGCGGGTCGGGAACGAGGGCATGAGCTGTCTCCGGGGGTTCGTAGGAAGGCGGGGCAAGGGAATGGGGCCGCTGGATTCTCTTCGTGGTAAATTAATAAATCAAGTTGAGTGATTAATGGAAAACCCGAAGTTGTGCGTGGCGGCCGAGGGTGACCACCGGTTCGGCGGCGGCAACCGAAGTCGAGGTTCGTGATGATCGTGGTCTGCGGTGAAGTGCTGATGGATGTGTTCGACGCCGGCGCCACGGCCCGTGGCCAGCAGCTCGATGCGCGCCTGGGCGGCTCGCCCTACAACGTGGCGCTGGGCCTGGCGCGGCTGGCGCAGCCGGTGGCCTTCTGCGGCGCCGTCTCCACCGGCTTCCTCGGTGAACGTGTGATGCGCTCGCTCAGTGACGAAGGCATCGACACCTCGTGCGTGCAGCGTGTCGCCGCGCCCTGCTCGATGTGTCTCATCGGCCTCGACGCGCAAGGCGTGCCGGCCTACGACTTCTACGGCGAGCAGGGTGCCGACCGCCGGCTCGATGTGCGTGCCTTTGCGCGCTGGCCGCAGGACGTGTTGGCGGTGCATGTCGGCTCGTATGCGATGGTGGTCGAGCCCGTGGCCAGCACGCTGCGCGCCTTGATCGAACGCGAGCACGAGCGTTGCCTGATCACCTACGACCCGAACGTGCGGCTCACCGTCGAGCCTTCATTGCAACGCTGGCGCGACACGCTTTCCTGGATGTTGCCGCGCACCCACCTGTTGAAAGTTAGCGATGAAGACCTGGCCTTGCTCTTTCCCGGCCGCAACATCGAAGCGCTGGCGCGTTCATGGCTGGCGCAGGGCCCGCGGCTGGTGGTGGTGACGCGCGGCAGCGCCGGTGCCACGGCCTTCAGCGCCGGCGCCACGGCGCAGGTGCTGCCGACAGGCGTGAACGTGGTCGACACCGTCGGCGCGGGCGACACCTTCCAGGCCGCGCTGCTGACCTGGCTGGCCGAGCATGGCCGGCTCAGCATCGCCGGCGTCACGGCGCTCGACGAAGACGCGTTGCGCGACATGCTCGGCTTCGCCGTGCGGGCCGCGGCCATCACCTGTTCGCGCCGTGGCGCCGACCTGCCGCGGCGACACGAGTTGCCGCGCTGAATCCACGACGGCGACGCCGGCGGCCGCGACGGCGACGCTCGCGCCACAGGGGATCGACGCTGACCCTCAATCCTGGTGACGCCGTTGGGCGTCGGCGGCGAAGAAGGCGTTGAGTTCCTGCCCCGGTGCGGCATCGGCGAAGCCGTCGAAGCTGCCGCTCTCGGCCAACTGCTTGGCCGCGCGCAAGAAGCCACCCCAGGCGGCACGTGCCAACGCACCACCCACGCTGACACGGCGCACGCCCAGCGTGGCGACTTCGGGCACGGTCATGCCACCGGGTTTGCTCATCAGGAGGTTCACCGGTTTCGGCGCCACGGCCTCGACCACGGCGCGGATGTGCTCGGGCTTGTGGATGCCCGGCGCGTAAAGGCAGTCGGCGCCGGCATCGGCGTAGGCCTTCAGGCGCGCGATGGTCTCGGCCAGGTCGGGCCGGCCGACGAGTAAACATTCGGCGCGGCCGACGTGCTGTGCATCACCGCCCGCGGCGTCGATGGCGCGGCGCGCGGCGCGCAGCCGCGCCACCGCTTCATCGAGGCCGAACAGCGGCCGCGTCGCGTCGCCGGTCGAGTCTTCGATCGACAGGCCGGCCACGCCGCATTGCAGTGCCAGGCGAACGCTCTCGGCCACGCCCGCCGCGTCAACTGCGAATCCGTTCTCGAAGTCGGCGTTGACGGGCACGTCAGTGCCGGCCACCAATTCGTGCAGGTGCGCCAGCGCCAGCTCGCGCGTGATGCCGTTGTCGGGCCGGCCGATGGCCCATGCAAATCCGGCGCTGGTGCTGGCCAGCGCCTTGAATCCGAGGCCCTGCAGCCAACGTGCGCTGCCCAGGTCCCAGGGATTGGGGATGACGAAACAGCCCGCGGCGTGCAACTGATGAAAGGCGCGGCGTTTGTCGGCGATGTTCGGGTGTGTCATGCGGCGAACTCCTGAGGCTGAGGTGAAACGTCATCTTGCATCAGCGGCGCACATGGGTTGTGATGCGCGTCCAACCCACATGAGGAGACAGCATGTCATCGATCCAGCGCAGAACCTTCATCGCCGGCCTGGGCGCGACAGCGGGCCTGGCCGGCAGCGCGTTCGCCGCCATGGGCCCGAACGACAAATTCGACCTGCTCATCAAAGGCGGCGAGGTGCTCGACCCGAGCCAGGGCCTGCGCGGCAAGCGCGACATCGGCATGCGCCACGGCGTCATCGAAGCCATCGAGAACGACATCCCGGCCGCACGCGCCAGCCGTGTGCTCGACGCCAGTGGTCGCCTCGTGCTGCCGGGCCTGATCGACCTGCACTCGCATGTCTACCCCTATGGCTCGGCCATTGGCATCCCGGCGGACGAACTGGTGCAACACCAGGGCACGACCACGGCCGTCTCGGCGGGTGACGCCGGCGCCAACAACTTCGCCGCCTTTCGCCGCTACGTCGTTGGCCAATCACGCACGCGGCTCTACGCCTTCGTGCACATCGCCAACATCGGCCTGGCCGGCTTTCCCGTGCCCGAGCTCTACAACATCGACTACGCCGACGCCGAAGCGGCGGCGCGCACGCTGGCCGAGAACGCCGACATCGTGCTCGGCGTGAAGGTGCGCATGTCGCAAAACGTCATCGCCCAGCATGGTTTGGAGCCGCTCAGGCGCGCCATCAAGGCCTGCGAGCTGTCGGGCAAGACTATGAAGCTGATGGTGCACATCGGCGGCGTGGAAACGGGCGAGTTGATGTCGCAGATCCTCGACGCCATGCGCCCCGGCGACGTGCTCACGCACTGTTATTCGGGCGCGCCCAACATGATCAACCAGTTCACCAACATCGTGCAGGGCGGCAAGCTGTTGCCTGCGGCCCTGGCGGCGAAGAAGCGCGGCGTGGTGTTCGACATCGGCCACGGCGGCGGCAGCTTCGATTTCACGGTGGCCGAAGCAGCCATCGCGCAAGGTGCCACGCTGGACGTCATCTCCTCCGACATCCACGTCTTCTCGGGCAACAGCCCGGGCATGCCCTACCTCACCTGGGTCATGAGCAAGTTCCTGGCGCTCGGGTTTTCGCTGGAGCAGGTGGTGGCGATGGCGACCATCAACCCGGCCAAGGTCATCAACCGCCTGCCCAAGCTGGGCACGCTGCAGCTCGGCGCGCCGGCCGACGCGACGCTGGTGGAGATGGTCGAAGGGCCGGTGGAATTCGTCGACACGCGCAACAACAAGCGCAGCGGCAAGGTCTTCATGCGGCCGAGCAATGTGGTGGCCGGCGGCGTGCCGTTCGGCCGGCCTTACGGCTCCCCGTTCGCGCCGCGTTAGCACCCTGCGACCCGAATGAAAACGCCCCGCTGGGGGCGGGGCGTTTTACTTGCGGCGGTGACCGTGTCGCCGCATCGATTCACTTCTTCGCCGGTGCGCTGGCGGCAGCGGCCGCAGGCTTGGCGTCCTTGCCTTCTTTCTTCGCCGCGGCTTTGTCGGCCTTGGCCTTCTTCGCGTCGTCGGCGGCTTTGGCCTTGGCGGCCTTCTTGTCGTCGGCGCTCATGGCTTTCGCTTCGGCCTTGGCTTCGACTTTCGCGGCCGGAGCCGCGGTCACGGCAGGCGTCGCGGCCTTGGCCGGCGCGGGTGTCGCGGCAGGTGCAGCCGCTACTGCAGGCGCGGCGGCCTTGGGCGCTTCAGCCTTGGCCGCGGGCTTGTCGTCTTTCTTCGCCGGGGCGGCTGCGGGTGCGCCGCTGAAGGCCGCGCCACCGACGGTCAGGCCGGCGGCCGAGAACTTGGCGGCGTTGCCTTCGCCCACGCCCTTGACGCGCTCGACCATGTCGTCCCAGTTCTTGAAGGCGCCTTTCTTGCGCTCGTCGAGGATCTTGCCTGCAATGGCCGGGCCGATGCCCTTGATAGCTTCGAGTTCGGCCTGCGTGGCCTTGTTGGCGTCGACGGCGGCAAAGGCCGCGGCGGCAAACAGTGCCAGCAGTGTGGCGATGATGGTCTTGAACATGGTGTCCCTCGGTGGCGTGATGGTGGTGTGGATGACAGCGCCTGGGCGGCGCGGGCCCTTGGCGCTCATTGCGGATCAGGGCCCGTCCCACAACGGCGGCGCGGCATTGTGGTTGACGCAGCCCGCGCGTCCCGGCCTGCCGGCCCACATGCTGGCATCGGGATCGCGTCGGTGACGGCCATGGCCTTGTGGCTTCCTGGCCGCTATGCTCGGCGCCCCCAGCCTGCCACCTGACGATCGATGGCCGCCCTTCCAGCATTGCAGCACCAACGCAGGCGCGGCGCCTTGAGGCGCCGGCTGCGCCGCCCTGGCGTGGCCCTGTCGCTGCTGGCGCTGTGGCTGCTGGCGACGTCGTGGTGGCGGCCACTGCTGCTGCCCGACGAAGGTCGCTACGCGGGTGTGGCGCTGGAGATGCTGCAGCACGACCTGCTCGTGCCCACGTTGCTGGGCTTGCCGTACTTTCACAAGCCGCCGCTGATGTACTGGATCGACCTGGCGGCGATGCAGCTGCTGGGCGTCAACACCCTGGCCGCGCGCATGGCGCCGATGTTGGGCGCCTGGCTCATGGCGGCGTCGTTGTACGCGCATCTGCGCTGGCGCAGCAGCGCACGCGAGGCGGGGCTGGCCCTGCTCGTGCTGGCGACGACGCCGTTCTTCTTCGTCGGCGCGCAGTTCGCCAACCACGACATGCTCGTGGCCGGGCTCATCACCGCCACCATCGTCTGTGCGCGCCGTGCGCTGGAACTGCCTGCAGCTTCCTCGCACCTGCGCTGGCTCCTGCTGGCCTGGGCCGCGGCCGGCCTGGCGGTGCTGGCCAAAGGGCTCATCGGCATCGTATTGCCGGGCCTGGTGCTCGTACCTTGGTTGTTAGCCACCCGGCGCTGGCGCGATATCGGGCGGCTCTTGCATCCGCTCGCATTGCTGCTCTTCGTGGCCATCGCGGTGCCGTGGTTCGTGCTGATGCAGCTGCGCTTTCCGGCCTTCTTCGACTACTTCTTCGTCGAGCAGCATCTGCGCCGCTTTGCCGGGGGTGGCTTCAACAATGCCCGGCCGTTCTGGTTCTTCGCGCCGGTGCTGGTGGTGTTGACACTGCCCTGGAGCCTGGGCCTGCTGGCCGCGTGGCGCCGCTCGGCCCGCGCCGACGCCGCGCGCCGCGAGCGTGGTTTCATGCTGTGGTGGCTGCTGGCGGTGGTGGCGTTCTTCTCGCTGCCCACGTCCAAGCTCGTGGGCTACGTGCTGCCGGCTTTGCCGCCGCTGGTGGCCTTGTTGTGCCCGGTGCTGGCGCGTCGCCACATGGTGCGTTGGCTGGCGCCGCTGGCGCTGCTGCTGTGCCTGGTCGTCAACTTCGGCCTGGCCTGGCAGGCGCCCAAATCGAATGCCGACATCGGCCGCGCGCTGGGCGCCTTGTGGCAACGCGGTGACCGTGTGATCTTCGTCGACGAAGCCTTCTTCGACGTACCGTTCTACGCGCGCCTCTCGTTGCCGCCGATCGTGCTGGACGAGTGGGACGCGCCCGCCGGCAGCGCCAACGCGCAGCGCGACGATTGGCACAAGGAACTGCGCGACGCGGCACGCTTTGCCGCGCCGGGTGCCGCGTCGCCGCTGTGGCCGCGTGCGCGTGCGGCCGAGTTGTGGTGCGCGCCGGGCGTGATGTGGCTGGTGGTCAGACCCGGCTGGCGCCCGCCAGCTGAATGGGGCGAGACCAGCCTCGCGCAGCGCGGCCGGCATGCCGAGCTGCTGCGCGCGCGCGGTGCGCCGCACGCGGGGTGCCCATGAGCCGCCGGGGCGTGTCAGTGCAACTCTGGCGGTATGCACTGGTGGGATGCGTGGCCACCGTGGCGCACTACGGGGTGCTGGTGGCGCTGGTCGAGGCCCTTTACTGGCCGGCGTGGCTGGGCTCGGGGCTGGGCGCGGTGGTCGGCGCGCAAGTCGCCTTCCTTGGCAACCGCGGCTTCACATTCGGCCACCAGGGCCCGGCGCAGCAGGCGTGGTGGCGCTTCCAGCTCACCGCGCTGGCGGGTGCGTTGCTGGGCATGGCCATCGTTGCGCTTTCGGTGGCCGCGTCATGGCACTACCTGGCAGGGCAGATGCTGGCCACGCTGGTGGTGATGCTGGCCACCTTTGCCGTCAACCGGCACTGGAGCTTTGCTGCGACGGCGCCACCAGTCTGACCTGCGCTTGGGCCAACTCGTCGGCAAAGGCCTGTGAGCCGAGGTATTGCGCCTCGCGCGAACGGGCTGCGCCGATGGCATCGTCGTGCCGCGGCTGGGCCGGGCCCGGGTGGCAAAAGAGTTGGCCACCGGCCGCCGGCAAGGCCTGCAGCCAGCGCCGCACCAAGCCAGCGTAGTCGCTGTCGATGAAGTCGTAGACCCCCGTCAGCACGGCGTTGTGCGGCGTGCCGCGCCGGCGCAAGGCGCGGCTGAGCGCGCGGCCGCCGCTGTGTGCGATGACGCCGCGCTTGAAACCGAAGCCGGGCCCGCTGATGTGCCCGGTGTGACGCACGGGGACGGGCAGCGGCAGCGCCGCCAGCACGATCTCGCGCACACCCGGCAGGTGATGCACATGCTGGTGCCCGTCCACATGCCCCGGCGCATGGCCGGTGGCGTCGACGAAGGCCTGCCATTGCGCCTGCCACTCGGCGCGGATGGCCGCCAGTGGCAGGAGGCGCGCGTGCGCCGCCAGCAGCAGCCGGGGCAGGCGCGGAAACTGCGGCCAGACACGGCGCAGTTCGCGGCTCTGCGGCACACCTTCGCTCAGGTTGAAGTGCAGCCCACGCGACACCTGCGCCGGCAAGGCGTTCAGCGCCGGTGCTGCCTGCGCCCAGGCGGCGTGGGTGCTGAGGCAGGAGATGGCCGTGACGCGCCCGGCGGCGGCCAGCGCGACGATGGGCGCCGTGAATTCGGCCGCGGCGCCGAAGTCGTCGGCACACACCACGAGGTTGCGCGCCGCTGCCATCACGGCACAGGCACGGGCTCGATCGCACCACGGCCGATGTCGGCGCTGACGATGTAGACCGGGCGCTGCTTGACCTCGTCGAAGATGCGCCCGATGTATTCGCCCAGGATGCCGATCGACAGCAGCTGCACGCCGCTGAAAAACATCAGCCCCACCACCACCGTCGGCCAGCCCGGCACCGGGTTGCCGACGACGAGGTGTTCGATGACGATGAAGCTGCCATAAGCCATGGCGGCGAGGGCGATGAGCGCGCCCAGGCCGCTCCACACGCGCAGCGGAAAGTTGCTGAACGCCGTGACGCCGGTGAACGCCAGCCGCAACAGGCGGCGCAGCGAAAAGTGGCTGCGGCCTTGCAGGCGCGGCGCCGGCGTGTACGGCAGCATCTGCGTGCGAAAGCCGACCCAGGCGTACAGGCCTTTCATGAAACGGTTGCGCTCGGGCAAGGCCTTCAAGGCGTCGACCACACGCCGGTCCATCAAGCGAAAGTCGCCGACATCGCGGGGGATGGGCATGGACGAGCCGGCATTGGTGAGCATGTAGAAAAGTGTGGTGCCCAGGCGCTTGCTGAAGGACTCGTCGGCGCGCGAGCTGCGCACGGCACACACCGTGTCGGCGCCTTCGCGCCAGCCTTGCAGCATGGCCGCCAGCATCTCGGGCGGATGCTGGCCGTCGGCGTCCATCAGCGCCACGACGTCGCCATGCGCGTGGTCGATGCCGGCGGTGAGCGCGGCCTCCTTGCCGAAGTTGCGCGACAGCCGCAGGTAGCGCAGACCGGGGCTTTGCAACCAGGGCTGCACGGCCTGCAGCGTGGCGTCGCTGCTGCCGTCGTCGACGATCACCAGTTCCCATTGCCGACTCAGTTGCGGCAGCAGCGCAACCAGTTGACGCAGCAGCGCGGGCAGGTTGGCGGCTTCGTTGAACGCCGGCACGACCACGCTCAGGCTCGGGTCGTCGCGACGCTCGGCGGGCGTGAAGGCTGACGGGCTCATGGTCCTGCGCAATGTAGCGCTGCAGTGGCGTGACCGTGCGGCGCTGCTCAGCGGAAGTCGGGGTCGACCGCAGCCTGCCTCGCGCCACTGTCTGTTCCGTGGGGTGCCAGCCAATACACAGCAAAGGTCCGGCTGGGCATGGCCAGGCCGCGGGTGTGCTTGGCCACCGTCAGCGGCAGGAGCCGCCTCGACACCGCTTCGCCGAAGCTGCGGCAGGCCTGATCGCGCCACTCGCAGACGACGGCGCTGCCCAGGGCGAGCACCTCGGCGCTGTCGATCCAGGGTGTGCGCTGACGCGTGCTGGTCGCACTCCAGTAGCGCGCCCGCGCGTCGCCGTAGAACGACACCGAGGCGGCGTAGGCCGGGCTGCCGGTGACCCAGGCCAGCGGCCGGCCGAACTCTTCGAGCCAGCGCGCTTCGATGGCCAGGGCGAGTTCAGCGCGTGGGTCGGTCGCGCTGTCGGCACCCTGGCGCGCGCTCAGCGTCCACCACATCGGCGCCAGCGCCACCACGGCCAGCCACATGCCGGCCAGGAAGCGCCGCGGGCGGCGCAAGCTGGCCACCACGCCGCGGCGCGACAGCTCGTGCGTGACGAACATCAAGAGGCCCATCGTCATCGGCAGACCCCAGACGACCGAGGTGCGCGCCCCGGTGACGGCCGTGCCCGCGGCGGTGAGCAGCAGCGGCAACAAGGCCAGCGTCCAGGCAGGCGTGCGTGCCGGGCGCAGCAAGCTACGAAAGGCCGCGACGACGTGCTGCCGCTGTGCCGGGGCGACGCTCAGGCCGATCAAGAGCCAGCCCAGCAACGCAAACAGCAGGTGACCCCAGACGAACGACGCGCCGCGCGCCGCGGCGTTGCCGGGCACGTCTTGCGTGGCGGCGTGCGCGTAGGCCAGTGGGCCGAACTCGTGCGTCACCAGCCAGCTCAGGTGCGGCGTTAGCAGCAGCAGGAAAAAGAGTGCGGCGTACAGCGTGCGGCGGGTGAGCAGGCGCTGCCGCCATGGCACATGAACCCAGGCACTGAGCACGAGGCTGGCCAGCAGCACGACCGAGAAGTACTTGCCCAGCATCGCCAGCGCACAGGCCAGGGCGCAGGCGAGCGCGTCACGGCGCTGGCCGCGCTGCATGTAGCGCACGAAGAACAGGCTGACCCAGGGCCAGGTGGCCACCAGCACGGCGTTGGCGTTGAAGCGCATGGCCACGGTCGTCACACCGGGCATGAGCAGCGCCGCGGCCAGGCTGACTGCGACCCAGCGCCGTGTCATGAACTCGTGGCACAGCAGGGCGAAACCAAGCAGCCCGATGGCTGTGTTCAGACTGGCCAGCAGCGCGTAGGCGCCGTGGGTCGAGGGCATCACGGCGAACCAGGCGCCGGCCATCCAGGCCATCAGTGGCGGATGTTTGAAGTAGCCCCACTGCCAGGCGTGGCCCCAGACGAAGGCTTCAACCATATCGCCGGGCCCGTCGAGGTTGCTGCGGCCGACCGTGCCGACCCAGGTCCACACCAGCACGTGCAGCGCCAGCAAGGCGAGCACGGCCAGCAGGGGAAAAGATGTGCGCGCCACCAGCGCATGCGGCCGCGGCTCCAGCACCGCGGAGCCGATCGACAGCTGCGATGAGGCGTCCGGATACATCGATCAAAGTATCCCGACGTTTGCCCTCTAGTAAATTTGTGTTTCCACGTACATCGGGACATTGCCGTGAAACGCATCCTCATTGCCGGCTATCAGCACGAGACCAACACCTTCGCCCCGAGCCTGGCCGACTGGGCGGCGTTCACCCGCGGCGACTCGTTCCCGGCCTTCGTGCGCGGCCAGGCCATGGTCGATCAGCTGCGCGGCATCAACATTCCCGTGGCCGGCGTGATCGACGCTGCCAGGCGCCACGGCTGGCAGTTGATCCCGTCGTGCTGGGCCGGTGCCATCCCCTCGTCGTACGTCACGCGCGACGCCTTCGAGCGCATCGCCGCAGCCCTTTGCGAAGACGTGGCCAGCGCCATGACGACGGGCCTCGACGCCGTCTACCTCGACCTGCACGGCGCGGCCGTGGCCGAACATGCCGACGACAGCGAGGGCGAACTGATAGCCCGCGTGCGCGCACTCGTCGGGCCGAACATTCCCATCGTTGCCAGCCTGGACCTGCACGCCAACGTCACCGAGCGCATGCTGCGCGAAAGTGACGCGCTGGTGTCGTACCGCACCTACCCGCATGTGGACATGGCGGCCACGGGCGAACTTGCCGCCGAGCTGCTGGCGCGGCGGCTGAAGGCCGGCGCCAAAGAGCCGATGCACTGGCGGCGGCTGCCTTTTCTCATCCCGCTTAACGCCCAAAGTACGTGGATGCAGCCGGCCCAGGGTTTGTACGAGGAACTGATCGCGCTCGACCGTGAGCATGGCGTGGGCTTAAGCTTTTGCATGGGCTTCCCCGCGGCCGACTTTGCCGAGTGCGCGCCGATGGTGTGGGGCTATGGCGAACACGCGCAGCAGGCGGTGGCGCAGTTGTTCGAGCGCGCCAGCGTGCCGGGCCAGTGGCGGCTCGACGTGCACAGCGCACGCGACGCCGTGGTGCAGGCCATGGCGCTGGCCGAAACGTCGAACAAGCCAGTGCTCATCGCCGATACGCAAGACAACCCCGGCGCCGGCGGCGACAGCAACACCACCGGCATGCTGCACGCGCTCTTGGCGCAGGGTGCCGGCCGCAAGTTTCCGGGCCAGGTGGCGCTCGGCCTGGTGTTCGACGCCGCCGCGGCGCGCGCCGCGCACGAGGCCGGCGTCGGTGCCGAAATCGACATCAGTCTGGGCACTGCGGTGCCTACCTTCAGCGGCGCTCACAGCGACGCACCGGTGCGTGGCCGCTTCAAGGTCGTCAAGTTAAGTAACGGCCAATGTACGCTGACCGGTCCGATGATGACCGGCCTGACCGTGCGGCTTGGGCCGAGCGCCTGCCTCGAGCTCGACGGCATCCGCGTGGCGGTGGTCAGCGGCAAGAAGCAGCTGCTCGACCGCGAGCTGCTGCGCATGGTCGGCATCCACACCGAGCAGATGCGCATCGTGGTGGTGAAGAGCTCGAACCACTTCCGCGCCGACTTCCAGCCGCATGCCAGCCACGTGCTCGTGGCCAAGGCCGCCGGGCCGATGGCGGCCGACCCGGCAGACTTGCCGTGGAAGAAGCTGCCGGCGTCGATACGGCGCCGGCCTTGAGCTCGTGTGTGGCGTGCCAGCGTTGCGCGTGATGCAGGCGTGAGCCGCTGGCGCGTGTGGCGGCTGGTCAGACGCAGGCGTCGGCCACGGCCACGCGGTTGCGACCCAGGCGCTTGGCTTCGTAACACGCGGCGTCGGCGTCGCGCAGCACTTCGGCCGCACTGCGGTGCGCGCCGTTGACGAGCACCAGCCCGATGCTGGCGCCCACGCTGTGCTGCTGCCCGTGCCAGACCAGGCGGTAGTCCTCGACCGCCACGCGCAAGGTGTTGGCGATGGCCTGCGCGCGCGGCAACGGGCAGGTGGGAAGCAGCACTGCGAACTCGTCGCCACCCAGCCGCGCCACGGTGTCGCCCTTGCGCAGCTTCGACGCCAGCTCGCGCGCCAGTTCGCGCAACAGCGCGTCACCGGCGGCGTGGCCGCTGCTGTCGTTCACCTGCTTGAAGCGGTCGAGGTCGATGAAGAGCGCGCAGAAGGGTGCGTGTGCGGACTGCGCCGCGGCCTCGTCGAGCAACACCTCGAAGGCCGCGCGGTTGGCCAGGCCGGTCAAGGCGTCGTGGCTCGCGGCCCAGCTCAAGCGCTCATGTTGTTGATGGGCTTGCGTGATGTCGCTGATGACCCAGATCGTGCCCTGCGCGCGGTCGCCAGGCACGACGGCGCGCCCACTCATGCGCGCCCAGAACGTGGTGCCGTTGCTGCGCACGAGTTCGAGCTCGCCTTCGAACATGCCGTGCTGCATGAAGGCCGGCAGCGCCCGTGCCGACAAGGCCGCGTAGGCCTCGTCGCTGGCGTAGATCATGCGCGTGGGCTGGCCCACGGCCGTGGCCATGTCGCATTGAAAGATGGCGCAGAAGCGCCGGCTCACCATCTCGAAGCGGCCGTCCCGTGTCAGCGCCAGGCCGACCTCGGCGTTGTCGAGCACGGCCTGCATCTTGTGCAGCAGCGCCTGTGTCTCATTGCGCTGCTGGTCACGCTGCTGCATCAGCTGCTGAATGGCGCGCGACATTTCGCCGATCTCGCCGCCTTCCTGCGGCCAGCTCTCGGCGGCCGTGGCCGTGGCGGTGGCGGCCAACATGCGCAACGCGCGGTCGCGCAACCGCGCAATCGGCCGCGCCGCGGCCCAGGCCACGGCGCCGGCCACCGCGGCCGCCAGCGCGCCGGCCC
>JANLYV010000390.1:0-6031 GCA_031365825.1 Rubrivivax sp.
CTGGATCAAGGTCACCGGCGACGTGCTGCATGGACCGCTGTACTTTCCGACGCTGCAACCTGCCGGCCAGGGCGCGGCGCAAATGTTCAGCAGCTCGCCCAGCGGCGGCAGCGAGAGCATGCAGTTGATGTACCTGCTGGCCGTGACCGCGGCGACGCGATCGATCGACCTCTCCGCAGCGTATTTCGTGCCTGACCCGCTGACGCTGCAGGCCCTGGTGGACGCCGCGAAGCGCGGCGTCAAGCTGCGCGTGATCGTGCCGGGCCAGCACATTGACAGCGACACCGTGCGCAGCGCTTCAAGGGCGACATGGGGGCCGTTGCTCGCAGCAGGCGCTGTCATCGCCGAGTACGCGCCGACGATGTACCACTGCAAGGTGATGATCGTCGACGGCCTGCTGACCTCGGTCGGTTCGACCAACTTCGACAACCGGTCATTTCGCCTGAACGACGAGGCCACGTTGAACGTGTTCGACAAGGCATTCGCGCTTGCTCAGACGGCGACGTTCGAGTCCGATCTGGCACTGTCCCGCCGCGTCACCGAAGCCGCGTGGCGTGAACGCCCGCTGCGCGAAAAGCTGGGCGAGTGGCTGGCCTCGGCCATCCGCCACCAACTCTGAAATTTGCACCGGTGAATTGAAGGGCAATGTACGCAGTCGCACCGACGAGCTGTCGATGCCGACGCACCATGGCCACACAAGCCAAGCGCGTCGCGCAACCGGCTTTCACATCGACCTAGGAGTACACGTCATGAACTTTATCGTTTGGCTCATCGTTGGCGGCATCATTGGCTGGCTGGCCAGCATGCTCATGAAGACCAACGATCAACAGGGAATGGTCCTGAACGTGATCGTGGGCATCGTCGGCGCCATGCTCGGCGGCTGGTTCATATCGCCGCTGGTCGGCGTGGGCACGATCAATCAGGACAACTTCAGCCTGCCGGCCCTGCTCGTCTCTTTCGTCGGCGCTGCGCTCCTGCTGGGAATCGTGAACCTGGTTCGTCGCGGCAGCACCCGTTGATCGCGTTGGCCATCGAGTCTTTCAACAGCACAAGGACACCCACATGAACAGCATCAATGACACGCGCGGCGATGACGCGAACCGCGATCCGATTTCAGGCGCGGCGGGCGCCCATCCGATAGGCACAGGCGTCGGCGCCGTGTTGGGTGGCGCGGCTGCAGGTGCCGCCACCGGCACCGTGGCCGGGCCGGTCGGCACGGTGGTCGGCGCAGCCGTCGGCGCCATCGTCGGTGGGCTCGCCGGCAAGGGCGTTGCCGAGGCGATTGATCCGACGCAAGAAGATGCGTATTGGCGCGACAACTACGTCGACCGCTCGTACGTCGCACGCGGTTCGAGCTTCGATGACTATGGTCCCGCCTATGGCTACGGCGTCAGCTCGTATGGGCAGTATCCAGGCCGGACCTTCGACCAGGTCGAGCCCGAGATGTCGCGCGACTGGACCGCCGGCCGCGGCAACTCCAGCCTGGGTTGGGACCGCGCCAAGGATGCGGTGCGCGATGCCTGGAATCGAGTCAGCGGCGCCGCCTGAGCGTTGAGTCCCGCACGTCGGTCGTACAGCGCGACCCGCGTGTTTGCGCCAACACCGGCGCGCCGAGTCGGAATCAGCCGCTCGAAAACCTCATCGTCGCGCCATCGTCAGACGACGGTCAAGGTCACGTCGATGTTGCCGCGCGTGGCGTTTGAGTACGGGCAGACCTGGTGGGCCGCGGCCACCAAGGCTTCGGCCGCTGTGCGCTCCATGCCCGGGATGGTGACAGCCAGCGCCGCCTGGATGCCGAAACCCGCGGGGATCGGGCCGATGCCGACCGACGCGTCGATCTTGGTGGTGGCCGGCAGCGCAACTTTTTTCTGGGCGGCGACGAATTTCATCGCACCCAGGAAGCAGGCCGAGTAGCCAGCGGCGAAGAGTTGCTCGGGGTTGGTGCCGTCGCCATTGCCACCCATTTCCTTGGGCGGCGCGAGCTTGACCTGCAACTTGCCGTCGTCGCTCTTGGAGCCGCCGTCGCGGCCGCCGGTGGATGTGGCGTGGGCGGTGTAGAGGATCTTGTCGAGTGTCATGCTGAATTCTCCGTAAAGTGGGCCGTTGCCGGCGGGTAGACAAGCACCACAGCGGTCATGCTGAGGCGCGGGTGGAAAACTGTGTGATCTGATCGCGCAGCTTCTTCAGCCGCTGTGTCAGCGCCGTCAGTTCGCCCGGACTGCAGGCGGTGGCGCAGGCCACTTGAGGCGGCACCTTGGCCGCGCGCAACTTCAAGGCGCGGCCAGCGGGCGTGAGGTGGATGCGCACGCGGCGCTCGTCGTCGGCGTCGCGTTCACGGCGCAGCAAGCCGGTCGATTCCAGGCGCTTGAGCAGCGGCGTCAGCGTGCCCGAATCGAGCGTAAGCCGTTGCCCGACTTCCGAAACGATGCTGCCATCGGCTTCCCACAGCACGAGCATGACGAGGTACTGGGGATAGGTCAGGCCCAGCGGTTCGAGCAGCGGTTTGTAGAGCTTGGTCATGGCCAGCGACGCTGCGTACAGCGCGAAACACAGCTGCTGGTCAAGCGCCAGCCATGGCACCGGCGCGGCAGCGGCTCTGCGGTGCGGTGCAGTCTTGCGCAACGGATGGGAGCGAGTAGCCATGGGCGATAGTATAGCTTCCAATTAAATTGTGTGCAATGTAATTAGTCGGTTGCGCCGCGCCACGACATGGCCGACGGCACAGCGCCGACCCTGCAGCTGAACCGTCGGTGGCCCGTCGCCATGTCACCCAACCGCAATCAAGTCGCCGTACCATTTCCAACGCGGATGCGGCAACACCGAGGCCTCCAAGGGCGCCGGCGCACCCTGGTGGTTCGACCTCGGCGTGGCCAAGATGGGCCAGGGTGATGCCGACATGATGTCGTTCAACACCCAGGCTGCTGCGGCGCTGACGCCACAGCGCGACGGCATCCATACGCAGTTCAAGGAGGTCTCGATCGTCGAGATCGGCTTCATGGGCAACGTGCTGCGCGAGTTCTATCGCATCGGGCTGGCCGACGGCGCGGCTTACGACACCACCAGCGGCAAGGCGGTGCGGATGCGAGGCTGAGCGCTGAAGCCTCGGCGGTTGGTTCTTCTTGCGCCGAGGCCGCGACCGTCTCAGTCGCCGGTAAGGATCTTCGTCGGTGGCAAGCCTTTGCTCATGACGTACTTGTAGAGCCCACCGGTGTCGCCCTCGGCGATCGACCCCTTGCTGAGGTCGCGGTTGTTGGCGTCGAGTTCCAGGCTGGTCTGTGGCCAGCCGTTGTCGGCGTAGTGCACGATGCGCCTGGGCGTCTTCATGCCGAACACGTCCACCCCGTCGGGGAACTCCTTCAGCAACTCCTCGGCCAGCTTCTGGCCACCTGAGCCCTGGATGTGGGCGTTGCGCATCGAGCGGTCGGGGTTCAGCCGGATGATGACCATGGCCTGGAAGCGTATGCCCATGCCGCCGCGCACGGTGCTTTGCTGCACCCATGCCTCGGTCAGCACGCGCAACAGCTTTTCGGACGACGAATCGCCGAGTACCTTCTCGACGGCGGCGAGCGTGTCGACAAGGGCGACGCGCATCTCGGTCCAGGCCTCAAGATTCTTTGGATTGACTTCGACCTTGCCCACCGGCTTCTTGTTGCCAGGTCTTGCCGGCGCAGCCGCAGATGGTTCGTCCACGCCCGCGGCCTCGCGGCGCGCGCGCACGGCAGAGATGAAGCCCTGCCGCTGCGACAAGGTGGTTTGCACGAGTTTGCCGATGGCCCTGGCGTGCTGGTTGACGAAGTCGCGCAGCGTGGCTGAGTCACTGGCTTTCGCGGCGCGCTCGTAGTCGCCTTTGATGGCCCCCAGCAACGCGCTCATCTCCGACATGCCAGGGGCGCGTTTGACAAGTTCGCCCATCAGCTTGTCCGTGAAGTAGTCCAGCACGGCTTTCTGGTAGTCGGGCGTGGCATCGGCATCCGCAGAACTGGTCATGGTTTTGTCGAACACCGTGAGCGCCGTCTTCCAGCCTTCGAGGACGGCGATCTGTTTGTCCATGATGGCGGCAGCGATCTCCTCGTCCTTCATCCCGCCCGGGGCCATGAGCGGCACGGCCGCAGTGCCACTTGCGGGCGCCGCAACCGGCACCGCCTGAGCGATGCCTGAGGCTGCTGATGCCGATGCCGTCGCAGCTGGCTTGGTGGGCGGTGCCGGTGCTGCAGCAGCAGATGCAGGTGCAGATGCCGCGGCAGCCGCCTTGGGGCTCGATGCGCGCTCGGCCTGCTCGCCTTTCTGGGCCATGCTGGGCGTCGCAGCGTCGTCGTCATCGTCATGGTCGTCGCCGTCGTCGCCACGACACTTCAGCTTGTTCAAGCGCAGCCCGGTCTGATCGAGCAGCGCGAGCTTGACCAGCTTGGCCATGCCCGCCACTTCGGACTTCAGCGTGAATGTCGTCGCGCCCGCTTCGAGGCTGCACGTGCCGGGGTAGTACTTGGTGCTGCCGCCACCCAGTTCTTCGGCGAGCAACTTGCGTCGCGCCTGCGGGATGGGCTTGCGCGACAGCATCACGACGACACGCTTGCCCGACTTGGCCACCAGCGTGTGCATCGTCTCGCCCTTGGCGACGAGCCGCAACAAGGGCTTCAGCTTGGTCGTCAGCAACTCCGGCGAAAGGCCTTCTTCGTCGTCGTCCGCATCCGTGTCGTCGTCGTCACGTTTCGCGTTGGCTTTCTTCTCGGCCTCGGCCTTGGCCTTGTGCGCCTTCTCGTGCTCGGCTCGCTCTTTCGCGGCGTCGCGCATCGCGGTTTCTGCGTCGCCCTGCACCTCGGCAAGGTACTTGGCCACAGGCGCCAACGCGGCAACCGCCCTGTCCTTCTTCAATTGCATCGCGAGCTTGGCGATCTCCTGCAGCAGGCTCGCCTTCTCGTCGTGCTCGTCGTCGTCGACTCGCTTCAGTCTTTCCAGCGCCTTCAACAGTCCGTTGTCCTTGACCTTGTTCTTCGCGGCAAGGTCCTTCCAGGCGGCATCCCCGAGGAACTTCGACTTGATCATCATGGACGACTCCTTCACCAAGTGTGAAAACAGTCTAAGCCGCGATTTGGTGGGCGCACGGCTGAAAGTCTAGGGGGTGAGCCGACAAGTGCCAGCACGCGCGCCGCTCACGCCGTCTGTCGCGGCGTAGCTTCCATTGCCGCTTGACACTTTGGCCCCGCGAACTCGGCCTGCAAGGCATCAAGAAAGACACGGGTGCGCGCTGGCATCAGGCGCCGCCCGGGGAACACAGCCCAGGCGGCCACGGGCCGCATCGACCACTGTGGAAGTACCTGGGCCAGCTCGCCACTTTGCAGGTACGGCGCCGCGAAGTGGTGGTGCACGGCGGTGATGCCGGCACCGTAGCGCGCCATGCGCATCAGCAGCTCGGGTGAGTTGGCAGTGGCGCGGCCAGGCGGGATGCCTTCCCACTGTGCCTCGCCACGCGTCATCACCCACGGTACCGGCTCACCACTGCGGGCCAACGAGCGCAAGGCATCGTGTTCCATCAGCGCCTCGGGCTCTTGCGGCGCGCCACGTCGCTCGAGGTATGCGGGCGCGGCGTAGAGCCCGCCGGCGAAGACCGCCAGCCGGCGCGCCGCCAGCGTGGCGTCGTCGGGCAGGTCGCCCATGCGCAGGGCCAGGTCGAAGTTCTCGCCGATCAGGTCGACGCGCCGCGGCGACAGGTCCAGTTCCAGCGTGATCGCCGGGTGGCGGGTGATGAAGTCGGCCAGCAGTTGCCCGAGCACCCCGTTGGCGAAGTCGGCCGGCATCGAGACGCGCAGGCGCCCGCTCGGCTGCACATGGCGCTGCTGGGCCAGGGCGGAAGCCGCCATCACCTCGGCCATCACCTGGTGCGCATGCTCGAGCACGCTGTGGCCGAAATCGGTGACGGTGAGCTTGCGCGTGGTGCGCAGCAACAGGCGCTCGCCGAGCTGGGTTTCGAGCGCCGCAATGCGCCGCGAGACGGTCGACTTGGGCAGGCCGGCACGCTCGGCGGCGCGGCTGA
>JANLYV010000590.1:0-2858 GCA_031365825.1 Rubrivivax sp.
CCGTCATCGTCATGCCGCACGACGCGCCGGCCGCCAAGCTGGCCGCCACGCGCGGCTACGGCGCCGAGATCGTGTCCTACGACTGCTACGCCGAAGACCGCCAGGCCATCGGCAGGCGGCTGGCGCAGGAGCGTGGGCTGACGTTGATCCCGCCCTACAACCACGCCGACGTCATCGCCGGCCAGGGCACGGCGGCGAAAGAGCTGTTCGACGAAGTCGGCGAGCTCGACGCGCTCTTCGTTTGCCTGGGTGGCGGCGGGCTGCTGTCGGGTTGCGCGTTAGCTGCCCGCACCTTGTCGCCGAAGTGCAAGGTCTACGGCGTCGAGCCCGAGGCCGGCAATGACGCGCAACGGTCGTTTCGCAGTGGCCGCATCGTGCACATCGAGGTACCCAAGACCATCGCCGACGGCGCGCAGACACAGTCGTTGGGTGACATCACGTTCGACGTGATCTGCCGCCATGTCGACGATGTGCTGACGGCGAGCGACGCCGAGTTGGTGGCGGCGATGCGCTTCTTCGCCGAGCGTATGAAGCTGGTGGTCGAGCCCACCGGTGCGCTGGGCTTTGCTGCCGCACGTGGTCTGCGCGAGCAGCTTCGCGGCCAACGCGTGGGCATCATCATCAGTGGCGGCAATGTCGACCTGGCGCGCTTTGCCGAGTTGATCGCGGTCTGAGCGCATGGCAACTTCATCGACGCCACGTGGCTACAAACTCGAGCCATTGCCGGCCTACCGCGAGTACCCGCAGGCCGAGATGTGCGAGCGCGCCAACCAGTTCCGCGCCGACATCGCTCGCCGCCGCAGCGTGCGCGAGTTCGACCGCCGCGAGGTGCCGCGCGAGGTCATCGAACAATGCCTTCTCGCCGCCGGCACGGCTCCTTCGGGTGCGAACCAGCAGCCCTGGCACTTCGTCGTCATCACCGACGCCGCGCGCAAACGCCGCATCCGCGCAGCGGCCGAAAAGGAGGAGCGTGAGTTCTATGCCGGCCGCGCACCGCAGGCGTGGCTGGACGCGCTGGCGCCGCTGGGCACCGAAGCCGACAAGCCCTTCCTTGAAGACGCGCCGGTGCTCATTGCGATCTTTGCGCAAAAGTACGGCGTGCATGCCGACGGCCAGCGCCTCAGCCATTACTACGTGCCCGAGTCGGTGGGCATTGCCACCGGCTTTCTCATCGCTGCCTTGCATCACGCCGGCCTGGCCACATTGACGCACACGCCCAGCCCTATGGGTTTTCTGAGCGAGATTTGTGGCCGGCCGGCGGCCGAGAAACCGACCATCCTGCTGGTGGTGGGCTACCCCAAGGCCGGCTGCCGGGTGCCGGTATTCGGCGGTGTGAAGAAGCCGCTGACGCAGATCGCGACATGGCTCGTGCCTGAGCCGCAAGCGACGCCATGACGCCCGTCATCGAGTTCGCTCTGCGCGGCGACTACATCACGCTCGATGCCTTGCTCAAGGCCAGCGGCCTGGCCAGCAGCGGCGGTGAGGCGAAGACGCTGATCGTGCAAGGCCAGGTGCACGTGAACCAGGAGATCGAGCTGCGCCGTGGGCGCAAGCTGCGGCCCGGTGATGAGGTGCAGCTCGGTGCGATGCGTGTGCGCCTGGGTCAAACCTAGGTTCAGCCGCCGGCCTGCTTGCCTAAACTGCCAGGCATGCAGCCCATGGAGACGGCCCTGAAGCCCACACGACACGTCCTTCGCGGCCTGGCCTGCCTTGCCGCCATGGCCATCACCCCCTGGGCCTGGTCGCAGCCGGCGCAGAGCCCCAAGGAAGCCACCGAAGCCACACGCGCTACGCAACGCGCGCTGCTGGCGGAGTTGCCGATGTCCGACAAACAGTCCTTCGACGACGCGCGCCGCGGCTTCATCGAAGCCCTGGGCGACCAGGTCATCGCCGGCATCGCCGGGCGGCCGGCATGGACGCTCAAAGGCTACGAATTCCTGGCCAGGGAAGATGCGCCCGACACCGTGCACCCAGGCCTGTGGCGCCATGCGCGCGCGAACATGGCCAACGGCCTGTTTCGCGTCAGCGATCGTATCTACCAGCTGCGCGGTTTCGACATCTCGAACATGACGGTGATCGAAGGCGACACGGGCCTGATCGTCATCGACCCGCTGATCAGCACCGAAGTCGCGCAAGCCGCGATGGCGCTGTACTTCAAGCACCGGCCGAGCAAGCCGGTGGTCGCGGTGATCTACTCGCACAGCCACGCCGACCATTGGGGCGGGGTGCGCGGTGTGGTCAGTGCAGCTGACTTGTTAGCAGGCAAAGTGCGCATCATCGCGCCAGCGGGCTTCATGGAAGAGGCCGTGGGCGAGAACGTCATCGCCGGTGGCGCCATGTCACGCCGCGCCATCTACCAGTTTGGGCCGCTGTTGCCGCGCGGGGAAAGGGGCCAGGTCGACGCCGGCCTGGGCAAGACCGTGTCGCAAGGCACGCTGTCGCTGATCGTGCCGACGCAGTTGATCGAGAAGCCACAAGAGCGCCACCGCATCGACGGCGTCGACATCGACTTCGAATTGACGCCCGGGGCCGAAGCGCCGGCCGAACTCATCATGTACTACCCGCAGTTCCGCGTGCTCAACATGACCGAGATCACAAGCCAGAACATTCACAACCTGCTGCCCATGCGCGGCGCGCAGGTGCGCGACGCGCTGGCCTGGGCCAAGTACATCGGCGGCGCGCTGCAGCGTTACGGCGCGCGCAGCGACGTGCTCATTGCGCAGCACAACTGGCCGGTGTGGGGTGGCGCGCGCGTGCAAGGCTTCCTGAAGAAGCAGCGCGACACCTACAAGTTCGTGCACGACCAAACCGTGCGCCTGATGAACCAGGGCTATGTCGGCGCAGAGATCGCCGAGACG
>JANLYV010000005.1:0-1928 GCA_031365825.1 Rubrivivax sp.
CAACGGCGCGAACTTCCAGGGCAACGTGAACATCATCGTGATCAGCGGCGGGCGCACCTACCAGATCGATAACCACCTTTTCCCCGTGCCATTGGCGCGCATGCGCCAATGGCAGCACGCCGATGCGGATATCGCGATGCAGCTGCGCACGGCGCAGGATCGCTTCGCCACCGGCTGGCTGGCACGCAACGCCTTGTCGGCCGAGGCGATGGCGGTGGTGGTGGCCGGTGAAGCGGTGTTTCGGCAGTGCTTCGAGCATCTGAACTTGCTGCGCACGTCGAAGTTCAAGCTGCAGTCGTGGGACGCCGGCTGGTGGCAGGTGCGCAGCGCGCTCGCGGATCGCGGGCTTGGCGATGAACCGCTGGCAACGCTGAAAGCGGCGCACGATGCGCTGCGCGCAAAGCTGGCTCCTTCAGTTGAAGCACTGGGGTTTTTGCGCTGAGTTGCGAATCCCACCCGTGTGAGCCCACCATGCCGACATCCCGCCCCGTGTCACTCTCCACTGCATCACCGGCCTATGCCGAATGGCTGGCCGATCTGAAGGCGCGCATTCTCGGCGCTCAGCAACGCGCCGCGCTGGCGGTGAATCGCGAATTGGTACTGCTGTACTGGCAGATCGGTTGTGACATCCTGGCCCGGCAGACGGCGCAGGGCTGGGGTGCCAAGGTCATCGAGCGGCTGGCGCACGACTTGCGCAACGCCTTCCCCGACATGAAGGGATTTTCGCGCGCCAACCTGCTGTACATGCGCGCGTTCGCCGAGGCCTGGCCCGACGAGGCAAATTTCCAACAGGCTGTTGGCCAATTGCCATGGGGTCACAACCTGGTACTGCTGTCCAAGCTCAAGGACCGTTCATCTCGCCTAGCCTACGCCGCGCGCGCTATCGAACACGGCTGGTCCCGCAATGTCCTCACCCACCAGATCGAAGGGCGGCTGCTGGAGCGTGAGGGCCGCGCAGTCACCAACTTCGAGGCCCGGCTGCCCGCAGCCGGTTCGGACCTGGCACGCAGCACCTTGAAGGACCCCTATCTTTTCGACTTTCTCGGCATCGGCTCGGAAGCCGACGAGCGTGCCATCGAAGCGGCGCTGGTGCGCCACATTTCCCGCTTTCTGCTCGAGCTGGGCGCCGGCTTTGCCTTCGTCGGGCGACAGGTGCCCATCGAAGTGGGCGGCGATGACTTCTTCATCGACCTGCTTTTCTATCACCTCAAGCTGCGGTGTTATGTGGTCGTGGAGTTGAAGGCCGGCGCGTTCAAGCCGACACACACGGGCCAACTGGGCTTCTACCTCACGGCAGTCGATACCCAGGTGAAAGCGCCCGAAGATGGCCCGACCATCGGCCTGCTTCTGTGCAAGACGAAGAACCGCGTGGTCGCCGAATACGCGCTTCGCGACTCGCACAAACCGATGGGCGTGGCCGAATACCAGCTGATCGAGTCATTGCCGGCCGAACTTCAGACCAGCCTGCCGAGCACCGAACAGATCGAGCGCGAGATCGGTCGGCTGGACGACACGGCCGGCTGATCTTGGCATGCCACAGTGCGCGGCAGTCCCAACCTACATGCTGCGCCGGTACTGCCCGCCCACCTCGAACAGCGCATCGGTGATCTGCCCGAGCGAGCAGCACCTGACGGCGTCCATCAGCACCTCGAACACATTGCGGCTCTCGATCACGGCCTGCTTGAGGCGCGCCAGCATCGCCGGTGCTTCGCTGGCGTGCAGCGTGTGGAACTCGGCCAGGCGGCGCAGTTGCGACTGCTTCTCTTCATCGGTCGAGCGCGCCAGCTCCAGCGTGTCGGGCGCGGCGTCGCCATGCGGGTTGCGGAAGGTGTTGACGCCGACGATGGGGTACTCCCCGGTGTGCTTCAGCATCTCGTAGTGCATCGACTCTTCCTGTATCTTGCCGCGCTGATACCCCGTCTCCATCG
>JANLYV010000400.1:0-1723 GCA_031365825.1 Rubrivivax sp.
CGAGACGCACCGTATCGACGGTGTCGACATCGTCTTCGAGCTGACGCCGGGCGCCGAGGCGCCGGCCGAACTGATCATGTACTACCCGCAGTTCCGGGTGCTGAACATGACCGAGATCACCTCGCAGAACATGCACAACCTGCTGCCGATGCGCGGCGCGCTGGTGCGCGACGCGCTCTCGTGGTCGAAGTACATCGGCGCGGCGCTGCACCGCTACGGCGCGAAGTCCGACGTGCTGATCGCGCAGCACAACTGGCCCGTCTGGGGCGCCGAGCGCGTGCAGGGCTTCCTGACGAAGCAGCGCGACACCTACAAGTTCGTGCACGACCAAACCGTGCGCCTGATGAACCAGGGCTATGTCGGCGCAGAGATCGCCGAGACGCTGAAGATGCCGCCCAGCCTGGCCGCCGAGTGGTCGACGCATGCGTTCTACGGCCACCTCAAACACAACGTCAAGGCCATCTACCAGCGTTACCTCGGCCACTACGACGGCAACCCGGCCAACCTGGAAGCACTGCCGCCGGTGCCGCTGGCGCAGAAGACGATCGAGTACATGGGCGGCGCCGACGCCGTGCTGCAGCGCGCGCGGCAAGACTACGCGCGCGGTGAATTCCGCTGGGTGGCGCAGGTGGCCTCGCAACTCGTCTTCGCCGATGCTACGAACCAGGCCGCGCGCCAGCTGGCGGCCGATGCCTACGAACAACTGGGTTACCAGGTCGAGTCGGCCACGGCGCGCAACGCCTTGCTGCAAGGCGCATGGGAGCTGCGCCATGGCGTGCCCAAGGTGCCGCTGCGCGGCACCGCTGCGCCCGATGTCGTGCGTGCGCTGAGCCTGGACCTGTTCTTCGATTTCCTCGGCGTGCGCCTGAACGGTGAGATGGCGCAGGGCAAGAGCATCGTGCTCAACTGGCGCTTCACCGACACGCGACAAGACTATGTGCTGAGCCTGGAGAACAGCGCCTTGTCGCACGTGGCCGACCAGGTGGACACGAACGCTAACGCCACGCTCACGCTGACACGCGCCACGCTGGACGAGATCTCGCTGCAGCGCCTGACATTCCCCGAAGCGCTGCAGTCGGGCCGGATACAAGTCACCGGCCAGGCGGAGAAACTGGCCGAGCTGTTGAGCATGCTCGACATCAGCACGGTGATGTTCAACATCATCGAGCCGCGGCCGGCGCGTTGAGCGGCAGGACGATTGACCAGGGAGCCCTTGATGTCGAGCCCGATCCCCAGCCATGGCGACACCGGCACCGCCTATCGCCTGAAGCCCGGCCAGCACCATGCCGAGCTCACCGAAGTGCGGCCCGGCACGCCAATGGGCGAGTTGATGCGGCGCTACTGGCAGCCCATCGGCCCGAGCACCTGGGCCACATCGCTACCACGCCAAGTAAGGGCACTCGGCGAAGACCTCATCCTGTTCCGCGACCTGGCCGGCCAGCCCGGCCTGGTGCACCCGCGCTGTGCGCATCGCGGCGCCTCGCTGCTGTACGGCCGCGTCGACGAGCACGGTCTGCGCTGCTGCTACCACGGCTGGGCCTTCGATGTGCACGGCCACTGTACCGACCAGCCTTGCGAGCCGAACAACGGCACGGTGCGCCACCGCGTGCGCCAGCCCTGGTACCCGGTGCAGGAGCGCTACGGCATGGTCTGGGCCTACATGGGCCCGGCCGAGAAGAAGCCGCTGCTGCCGCGCTACGACACCTTCGAAGACTTGGCCGAC
>JANLYV010000036.1:0-1915 GCA_031365825.1 Rubrivivax sp.
CGTGGGCGGCATGTACACCCAGCGCGACCTGCCGGGCACCACGCAGCGCGCCGCCTACACCCCGGTCGAGCCGGCCAAGCAGCGCGAGGCGTTGCAGTTCCTGGCCAAGGGCTTGTTCGCGTCCGACAGCTTCCGCTTCAAACCGCAGTTCCTGGCCGGTCTGTCGCCCGACTACAACGAGTGGGATCGCGGCGGCCCGGTGAGCATCCCGTCGGCGGTGCTGCAGGTGCAGGTGGTGGCGCTGGACCGCTTGCTGAGCGCCGGCACCGCGTCGCGCCTGCTCGACCTGCCGCTGTACGTGGGCAGCAACAGCCGCAACATCATTTCGTTGTCCGAGGTCTACAGCACCTTGCAAGGCTCGGTCTGGAGCGAGCTGAAGAGCGGCACCGAGATCGACCGCATGCGACGCAACCTGCAGCGCGAGCACCTGAAGCGCGTGCAGAGCCTGCTGACACGCGGTTCGGCCACCTTGCCGGCCGACGCGCTGAGCCTGGTGCGCATGAACGCCGGCGAGCTGCAGGCCGACCTGCGCCGCGCGGCCGGCAACGGCCGACTGTCGGTCGAGAGCCGTGCCCACATGCAGGACAGCTTGGCCCAGCTCACCGAAGCGCTGCGCGCATCGATGATCCGCAGCTGACCGCTTTCGAGGCCGCGCGGGCGGGCTCCGCGCTGACTTGTTCCTTCAACGTGATGCGTCAGCCACGCGCTTGCCGGTGATGACCACGCGTTCGAGTTGAATCACCTTCATCGGTTGCGTTGCAGCGGCCTTGGCGGCCGCGTCGTGCGACGGTGCGCTGGCGGCGAAGGCGAGGGTGGCGGTGACCAGCACGGCGAAGGTCGCGGCGAAGGCGGTGAGGCGGCTGATCATGGTGGGCTCCGTGCGGTTCAAACCGTGTTGCGATGGAGCGAACTTTAGGAGCGGCCTCGCAGCCTGCCCAGGCGCTTGCGACGAAACGCCGGCTGGCGCGGATGAATTGCGGTGTGCGCGGATGGAGCCGCTTTCAAATCACCGTTTCGCGCCACAGCCGCGCCGCGCCGCGCACGCCCGACGAATCGCCGTGCAGGCTGCGAACCAGCCGCGTGCGCACCGGCTCCTGCGTGCCGGCAGCGAGCCCGCCGCTGAACACATGCGCCGCCCACAACGCCGGCACGCTGACCAGCCAGCGGTCGACTTGCGACAAGCCACCGCCGAGCACGATGACGTGCGGGTCGAGCAGGTTGATCACCTGCGCCAGCGCGCGCGCCAGGCGGCGCTCGTAGCGTTGCAGGCTGGCTTCGCAGGCGGCATCGCCGTCGGCAGCACCGCTGACGATGGCGTGGGCCGTCAGCGCCCGGCCGCCGCGTGCCGCGTGCTCACGCGCCATCCCCGGCCCGCTGAGCCAGGTTTCCACACAGCCGCGCTGGCCGCAGTAGCAGGCTGGGCTGGGCGAGTCGTCAGCGTCGGGCCAGGGCAGCGGGTTGTGGCCCCATTCGCCGGCCAGACCGTTGGGGCCGGTCAGCAGTTGGCCACGCACCACCACGCCCGCACCGACGCCGGTGCCCAGGATGGCTGCGAACACCACCTCGGCGCCGGCGCCGGCGCCGTCGGTGGCCTCGGACAACGCCAGGCAGTTCGCGTCGTTGGCAATGCGCACCGGTCGCCCCAGCAAGGCCGCCAGGTCGCGTTGCAGCGGTTGGCCGTTCAGGCACTGCGAGTTCGCGTTCTTGATCACGCCGTCATGCGTCAGCGTGCCCGGCGTGCCGACGCCGATGCGCTGGGCGCGGGTGCCGGTGTCGGCCTCGGCGCGGGCGATCAGTTCGGCCACGCAGGCCAGCGTGGCGCGGTAGTCGCCCGCCGGCGTGGACATGCGTTGCCGCCACAGCGTGCGGCCTGCGGCGTCGAGCACGACGCCCTCGGTCTTGGTGCCGCCCAGGT
>JANLYV010000047.1:0-3054 GCA_031365825.1 Rubrivivax sp.
GCGACGGCACGCAAGCCGATGCAGTGGAATCAGGAACCGGGGGAGTGGAGAGAGAACGCCGCTTAACCGTCCGACAGGCCGGACTTCAATGGCGGTTGGGTGGTCAAGAGAACTTGATCGCGCATGCGATCCGGCGCTCCCTCACCCGCTTGCAGCGTGGCGGTGAGTGCCACTAGACAGAGCCCTGACCAGGTCAGTCCTGACGGAAATCAGTCGGCTTGAGCGCCAAGAATTTGCTGCGGAAACTTACGTGTAGATGTTCTGCAAGTCATTGAATTATATAGAGTTTTCCGTACTTTTGGCGATGCTGAGTCGTGGAAACGGAGTAAGCGCTCAATAAACCGCATCCTTGAATCGGAGCTCGATGGCTGAGAGGCTACGTGCACACATAGCAACGTGGGCGCGTGATGACAGAGGAACTCGAGGCGATTGCAAAACGGCTGGTCGTACGCCAGAAGCGTGATGGCCGAAGCGTGTACGACCCGCATGCGAAGGCCGAGCTATTGAGCTTGGCGTGGCAGCCGGGAATGTCGCTGGCGAAGATTGCTCGGGCGTGCGGCATGAACGCCAACGTCCTGAGCAACTGGATACGCCAAGCTGAGGGCGGCGCGGACAATGGGGCCGCGACTGGCAGCGAGGTCATCGACATGGCGGTGCCGGCATTTGTGGCGATGAAGGTGGAATCGTCGCCACAGGGTCAAGCGCCATTGCCGGGATGGGAGCTGCAGGTACGGCTGCCCAATGGCGTGAGTCTGGATGTGCGTGGCCATGGGATGGACGGCGCGCTCAAGCTGATCGAGGCACTCGGGAGGCTGCGGTGTTCCGTCTCGACGAAAGCCTGAGGGTCTACCTGCACCGCGAGCCGATCGACTTCCGGCTGAACATCAACGGGCTGGCGCTGCTGGTGGACAAGGCGCTCGGCCTGGATCCGTTCGCGCCGTGCGTGTACGTGTTCAGCAACCGCCGGCGCAACCGCGTGAAGATCCTCGGCTGGGACCGCAACGGCTTCTGGCTGTTGCTCAAACGACTGGAGCAGGACCGCTTCATCTGGCCGCTGGCGCAGGCGGTCCCGGTGTTGACGGTGGAGCAACTGCACTGGCTGCTCGAGGGCATCGACATCGGCGTCGTGCAGCGTCATCCTCAACGGCTTTACGAGCGCGTGGCCTGAAGCGGCACCACTGTACAAGTTGGTTGCGCGCGGTCGGCATTGTTACGGGCCGATGCGAAGATTGCGATCACGCCGGCGCACGCGATGATGACAATGCGCGCCGATGGTTCACATGCCCACTGCCGAAGAAATTGCCGCACTGCGCCGCGCGCTGTCCGAAGCCATTGAGCGTGGCGAGCAGGCCGTTCGGCGCGGCGACGAGCTCGCGGGTGAGTTGCGGGTGGTGCGCACCGAACGCGACCAGCTCAAGGAGCAGCTCAACCGCTTCAAGCGCCAGCTGTTCGACGCCAAGAGCGAGGTGAGCGCCGCACACCAGAAGGACATGTTCTTCAACGAGGCGGAGATCGAGGGCGCACAGACCAAGCCTGCAGTTGAAGAGGCCGAGGGCGAGACGATCGATGTTCCGGCGCACAAGCGCCTCAAGCGCGGGCGCAAGCCACTGGATCCGAACCTGCCACGCGAAGTACGTCGCCATGAATTGCCCGAGGACGAGCGTGTGTGCCCGCACGACGGCACGGCGCTGCGCGAGATCGGCGTGGAGGTCAGCGAGCAACTGGACATCGTGCCGCAGCAGGTCCGCGTGATTCGCCACGAGCGGGTCAAGTACGCGTGCCCCTGCTGCGACGGCGGCCTGCGCCTGGCTGCGAAGCCGCCGCAGGTGATCCCCAAGGGGCTGCTCAGCGAAGCGGCGCTGGCCTGGGTGATCACCTCCAAGTATCTGGATGGGTTGCCGCTGTACCGGCAGGCCGCACTCCTGGGCCGCTTCGGCGGCACGGACCTGTCGCGCAACACGCTGGCTGCCAGCGTCGTGCGGGTGGGCGCAGCTGTGCAGCCGGTGGTCAACCTGCTGCGCGACGCGCTGCTGGACTCGTTCATCGTCCACGGCGACGAGACTGAGGTGCAGGTGCTCAAGGAGGCGGGAAGAAAGGCCCAGGCCAAGAGCTATATGTGGGTGCAGATGACCGAGGCCAGCGGCGCCGATGGCACTGGACCGCCGATCAGGTTGTTCGCCTACTCGCCAAGTCGAAGTACGCAAACCGCGAGGACACTGTATGAGGGCATGCGACCCAAGGGCGTGTTGATGAGCGATGGCTATGAGCCGTACGCGGCGATTGCCGAGCAACATCGGCTCGTGCATCTGGGCTGTTGGGCGCATTGCCGTCGGTACTTCCACGAGGCGCTGCAGGCGTTGCCCAAGGAAAAGCGCGGACCAGAGCAATTGCCCGCGCGCTTCATCGAGCTCATCGGCCGGCTGTACAAGGTCGAGGCCGATGCTCGCCGCGACAACCTTGACGCAACGGCGCTGCAGCAACAGCGACAGTTGCACAGTGCGCCGGTGCTCGCGCAGATCGAGGCTCTGGCGCTGCAGCACCTGCACGGCGTGTTGCCGGGCAGCCTGCTGGGCAAGGCATTGCACTACCTCACCGCGCAGTGGCCCAAGCTCGTGCGCTACGTCAAGGACGGTCGATACCCGATCGACAACAACCCCTGCGAAAACGCGATCCGCCCGTTCGTCGTCGGGCGGCGCAACTGGTTGTTCGCCGACACGGTGGCCGGCGCCAACGCGAGCGCGAACCTGTACTCGCTGCTGCAAACCTGCAAGGCCAACGCGATCGATGGCTACCGGTACCTCACGGCACTGCTCGTCGAGTTGCCGAAGGCAAAGACCGTAGAAGACTACGAAGCCCTGCTGCCTTGGCGCCTGGCACTGACCGATCAGTGATCAACGGTCAGCACTCCACGCAAGGGCGCGGTCTATTGACCGCTTACGGTACACCTTCAGGCTTTCGTCGAGACGGAACACCGAACCCTCCCGAGCGCTTCGATGACCACGCCGGCCTGCTGCACATCGAGTTCGCGAAGGTCGAAGACAACGCCGTTGGGCA
>JANLYV010000094.1:0-2829 GCA_031365825.1 Rubrivivax sp.
CCCCTTCGTCGGCGCCTTGATCCGGCCGGTGGGCGGTTGGGTGTCGGACAAGGTCGGCGGCTCGATCGTCACGCAGATCATCTCGGCGGTCATGGTCGTGGCTTCGGCCGCGGTGGGCTACGTGATGCTGCTGGCCTATCGCTCGGCCACGCCGGAGCAGTACTTCCTGGTCTTCATGGTCCTGTTCGTGCTCCTGTTCGCCGCCAGCGGCATCGGCAACGGCTCGACCTTCCGCACCATCGGCGTCATCTTCGATCGCCAGCAGGCCGGCCCGGTGCTGGGCTGGACTTCGGCGGTGGCCGCATACGGTGCCTTCATCGCGCCGGTGGTGATAGGCGCGCAGATCAAGGCCGCCACGCCAGAGAACGCGATGTACGGCTTCGCGGTGTTCTACGCGCTGTGCCTGGTGCCGAACTGGTGGTTCTACCTGCGCAAGAACGCGTATGTCAAAAACCCCTGAAGAACCCTTGAGGACGGCCTGAACAACGACATTGCGGAGACTACTTCATGAGTCATTTCCTCGACCGCCTGACCTACTTCTCGCAACCGCGGGAAGCCTTCTCCGGCGACCACGGCGTCACCACCGGCGAAGACCGCACTTGGGAAGACGCTTACCGCAACCGCTGGGCGCACGACAAGATCGTGCGCTCGACGCACGGTGTCAACTGCACCGGCTCGTGTTCGTGGAAGATCTACGTCAAGGGCGGCATCGTGACCTGGGAAACCCAGCAGACCGACTACCCGCGCACCCGTTGGGACATGCCGAATCACGAGCCGCGCGGCTGCGCCCGCGGCGCCAGCTACAGCTGGTACCTGTACAGCGCAAACCGCGTCAAGTACCCGCTGGTACGAGGCCGCTTGCTCAAGAGCTGGCGCGAGGCGCGTGCGCGATGCGACCCGGTGCAAGCCTGGGCCAGCATCGTCGAAGACGACGCCAAGCGTCGCGACTACCAGCAGATCCGCGGCCTCGGCGGCTTCGTGCGCTCGAACTGGGAAGAGGTCAATGAGATCGTCGCCGCAGCCAACGTTTACACGATCAAAAAGCACGGCCCGGATCGCATCATCGGCTTCTCGCCCATCCCGGCGATGAGCATGGTCAGCTACGCCGCAGGCTCGCGCTACCTGAGCTTGATCGGCGGCGTGTCCATGAGTTTTTACGATTGGTACTGCGACCTGCCTCCGGCCAGCCCGCAGGTCTGGGGCGAGCAGACCGACGTGCCCGAATCGGCCGACTGGTTCAACTCCAGTTTCATCATCGCCTGGGGCTCCAACGTGCCGCAAACACGCACGCCCGACGCGCACTTCTTCACCGAGGTGCGCTACAAGGGCACGAAGACGGTGGCGATCACGCCCGACTATTCCGAGGTCGCCAAGCTGGCCGACATCTGGATGAACCCGAAGCAGGGCACCGATGCGGCGGTGGCGATGGCCATGGGCCACGTGATCCTGAAAGAGTTCTACTTCCCCGAGGTCAATGGCAAGCCCGGCGAGCGCAGCGCCTACTTCGACGACTACGTTCGCCGCTACACCGACATGCCGATGCTGGTGATGCTCAAGGAGCACACCTTGCCCAACGGCGAAGTCATCACCGTGCCCGACCGCTACGTGCGCGCCTCCGACTTCAACGGCAAGCTCGGCCAGGCCAACAACCCCGAGTGGAAGACGGTGGCCTTCGACGAGATGGGCAAGGTGGTGCTGCCGCACGGTGCCATCGGCTTTCGCTGGGGCCCCGAGGGGCGCGCCGACGAGGGCCAGTGGAACCTCGAAGCCAAGGAAGCGCGGCATGGTCATGCGGTCAAGCTCAAGCTGTCGCTGCTGGAAGGCGAGCACCCGAGTCTCGAGACGGCAAGGGTCGGCTTCCCCTACTTCGGCGGCATCGTCAGCGAGAACTTCCCGAACAACGTGCTGAAGGGCGAGAGTGGGGACGTGCTCGTGCGCACGGTGCCAGTCGAACGCATCCGCCTGGGCAAGGCGGGCGACGAACGAGAGGCACTGGTTGCCACCGTGTTCGATCTGCAGGTGGCGAACTACGGCGTGGCGCGCGGGCTGGCCGGTGAATTCGCGGCGACCAGCTTCGACGACGACCATCCCTACACACCGGCGTGGCAGGAGCGCATCACCGGCACGCCGCGCGCGCAGCTGATCACCGTCGCCCACCAGTTCGCCGAGAACGCGCACAAGACGCAAGGCAAGTCGATGGTCATCATCGGCGCTGCAATGAACCACTGGTACCACAGCGACATGAACTATCGCGGCGTCATCAACATGCTGATGATGTGCGGCTGCATCGGCCAGAGCGGCGGCGGCTGGGCGCACTACGTGGGACAGGAAAAACTGCGTCCGCAAACCGGTTGGACACCGCTGGCGTTTGCACTGGACTGGCACCGTCCGTCACGGCAAATGAATGGCACCTCGTTCTTTTACGCACACACCAGCCAATGGCGGCACGAGAAGCTGGATACCAGTGAGATTTTGTCTCCCACCGGCGATGCCAGCGCTGCAGACTACCGCTTGATTGACTTCAACGTGAAGTCCGAGCGCATGGGCTGGTTGCCGTCTGCGCCACAGTTGCAGACCAACCCGATCGAGGTGATTAAAGCCGCCGAAGCCGCCGGTATCGATCCGGTGCAATACGCTACTGAGCAACTCAAAAACGGCACGCTAAAAATGTCCTGCGAAGACCCGGACAACCCGAAGAATTTCCCGCGCAATATGTTCGTGTGGCGTTCCAATATTTTGGGATCGAGCGGCAAAGGCCATGAGTACTTTCTGAAGTATCTGCTGGGTACGCAGAACGCAGTATTCGGTCCGGATTTGGGTGAGTTGGGC
>JANLYV010000108.1:0-4637 GCA_031365825.1 Rubrivivax sp.
CTGCGCAACGAAGGCGTGCGCGAGTGGAACTGGATGCTGCGTGGTTTGAACGACCGCGAGCTGCTCGCCGCCGCGCAACTGGCCTGCGAAGCCCAGGTCTGGGACCGCTGCATCAACACCAGCGAACGCAGCAAGCGCGAGGTCGACATGGCGCAGCGCTTCCCCACACCGCTGCGTGACGAGGTCACGGCCAAGGCGCGCGAAGTGGGCGTGGACGCGGCCTATGTCTACGGCCTCATCCGCCAGGAATCGCGCTTCATCACCGACACACGCTCGCATGTCGGCGCCTCGGGCCTGATGCAGCTGATGCCGGCCACCGCGCGCTGGACGGCCAAGCGCATCGGCGTGCCCTACAAGCCCGAGCTGATCAATGACCGCGACCTCAACCTGCTCTTGGGCACGACCTATTTGAAGCTCGTGCTCGACGACTTCGGCGGCTCTCAAGCACTTGCCGCCGCGGCCTACAACGCCGGCCCGGGCCGGCCACGGCGCTGGCGCGAAGGCGGCCCGATGGAGCCCGCCGCCTGGGCCGAGAGCATCCCCTTCAACGAGACACGCGACTACGTGAAGAAGGTGTTGTCCAACGCCGTCGACTACGCCACCGTGCTCGGCACCACGCCGCCCTCGCTGAAGGCGCGGCTGGGCGGGCCCATTGGCCCGCGCGACGCGCTAGCACCGGCCTCCAACCGCGAGCTGCCCTGATGCCCACCATGCGCAACATCCTCGTGCTGGGCGGCACCGGCTTCGTCGGCCGCGCGCTGTGCGAACGCATGGTCGAGCGCAACGGCGGTGGCGGCGGCTGCATCACGGTGCCGACGCGGCGCCTGGCCCATGGCCTGGCCGTGCGTTCGCTGCCCACGCTGGAGCTGGTGGAAGCTAACGTTCATGATGACGCCACACTGCGCCGGCTGGTCGCCGGGCAGGATGCCGTCATCAACCTCGTCGCCATCCTCCACGGCAAGGCGGCCGACTTCGAGCAGACGCATGCCGAGCTTCCACGCAAGCTGGTCGCGGCCTGCCGTGCGGCGGGCGTGCGCCGCCTGCTGCATGTCAGTGCCCTCGGTGCCGCCAGCGACGCGCCTTCGATGTACCTTCGCAGCAAGGCGCAAGGCGAAGCGGCGCTGCAAGCTGCCGGCCTGGACCTCACGCTGCTGCGGCCGTCAGTGGTCTTCGGCGCCGAGGATCGTTTCCTCAACCTGTTCGCGTCGCTGCAGGCCTTTGTGCCGCTGCTGCCGCTGGCAGGCAGCCAGGCGCAGTTCCAGCCGGTATGGGTGGAAGACGTGGCCAGCGCCACCGTGCGCTGCCTCGACGCGCCGGCGAGCGTCGGCCAGACCTACGAGCTGACCGGCCCCGAGGTCTTCACGCTGTCGCAGCTGGTGCGGCTGGCCGGGCGCTGGTCGGGGAACGAGCGGCCACAGCTGCCGCTGCCCGAAACCCTGGGCCGCTTGCAGGCCCTGCTGCTGGAATGCCTGCCCGGCGTGCCGCTGATGTCACGCGACAACCTCGATTCGATGCGTGTGCCCAATGTCGCTGGCAGCAAGCTGCCGCACCTGGCTGATCTGGGCATCGCGGCCACCGCGCTCGAAGGCGTGGCCAGCGCCTACCTCGGCAGTGCGATGGGCCGTGCCCGACTGAACCTCCTGCGCCGTGCCGCCGGGCGCGCCTAGGTTGCTAACCTTCAAGTCACACGGAGCCTGCCGATGGCCATGCAACTGCTCATCGCCAACAAGAACTACTCGTCGTGGTCGATGCGGCCCTGGGTGCTGATGCGCGAGCTCAGCCTGCCTTTCGAAGAGCTGGGTGTACGTTTCGACTTCGGCGAAGGCTCGGTCTTTCGCGACACCGTGGCGCGCCACAGCCCGGCCGCGCGCGTGCCGGTGTTGCTGGACGACGGCTTCGCGGTGTGGGACACGCTGGCCATCACCGAGTACCTGCACGAGCGCGCGCCGCAGGCCGGCGTGTGGCCGCAAGCCACGCGCGAGCGTGCCCGCGCACGCAGCCTGGTGTGTGAGATGCACAGCGGCTTCCCGGCGCTGCGCAACCACTTCCCGATGAACATCGAAGCTGCCTTGCCCGAGGTCGGTGCGCGCGTGCTGGCCGAGCAGGCCGGCGTGCGTGCCGACCTGGCGCGCATCGACGCGATGTGGTGCGAGGCTTTGGCCGCCAGCGGCGGGCCGATGCTCTTCGGCGCCTTCAGCGCGGCTGACGCCTTCTATGCGCCGGTGTGCATGCGCATCCGCAGTTATGCCTTGCCGCTGTCGGCCACGGCCCACGCCTATGTCGAACGGGTGGCGGCACTGGCCAGCGTGCAGCGCTGGATCGCCGACGCGCTGGCCGAGCATCATTTCGTCGTCGAAGACGAGCCGTATCGAACGTCGCGCTGAGGTGCGGTGAGCGAACCCGCCATGCGCCTGTACGAAGTCGGCGGTGCGGTGCGCGACGCGCTGCTGGGCCTGCCCGCCACCGACCACGACTGGGTCGCCGTCGGCGCCACGCCCGAGCAGATGCTGGCGCTGGGCTACAAGCCAGTGGGCCGTGACTTTCCGGTGTTCCTGCACCCGCAGACGCACGAAGAAGTGGCCCTTGCCCGCACCGAGCGCTAGACGGCGCCGGGCTACCACGGCTTCAGCTTCCACGCCGCGCCCGAGGTCACGCTGGAGCAAGACCTGGCGCGGCGCGACCTGACCATCAACGCCATGGCGCGCGACGAGCAAGGCGCGCTGATCGACCCCTTCGGCGGCGAACGCGACCTGCGTGCCGGCGTGCTGCGCCATGTCTCGCCGGCGTTTGCCGAAGACCCGGTGCGGCTCTTGCGCGTGGCGCGTTTTGCGGCGCGCTTTCACGCCTTCAGTGTCGCGCCCGAGACGCTGGCGCTGCTGCGCAAGTTGGTGGATGACGGCGAGGTCGACGCGCTGGTGAGCGAACGTGTGTGGCAGGAGCTTGCGCGCGGCCTGATGGAAGCACGGCCCAGCCGCATGCTGCAGCTGTTGGCTGATTGCGGCGCGCTGCCGCGGCTACTACCCGAAATGCACGGCGTCGACCTCGCCGCCCTGGGCATGTTGCTCGACCGCTGCGCCGAGCTTGGCGCGCCGCTGACCGTGCGCTTCGCGTCCCTTGCGCGCCATGCCATCACACCATCGAGCCTGGCGCTGCGGCTGCGCGCACCCAAGGACTGCGAAGCCCTGGCCGTGATGCTCGAGCGCGAAGGCGCAGGCTTGCTGCGTGACGATGTCATCGACGCGAACGTGGCCGTGGCACGGTTCGAACGCTGCGATGCCTGGCGCCGCCCCGAGCGTTTCGCCGAGCTGGTGCTGGCGCTGCAATGCGATCAAGCCGGCTGGCGCGCCGGCCGCACATGGCTTGCATTGCTGGGCGCGACGCGGGAGGTCGACACCGCGGCCGTGGCACAAGCCGCCGCCGCGCACGGTGCCGGTGGGCCCGAGGTCGGCGCGGCGATTCGCGAGGCCCGTGTCGCTGCCGTGTCGGCGGCACTTGCTCGCTTGTGAGCAAGCCCTAGACGACCCAGCCGATCAGGCCCATCAAGACCATCAGCACCAGGCTGCTGGTCACCGGGAAGTACCACTCGCGGCCGCGCAGCCGGAAGCTGAAGTCGCCCGGCAGCCGGCCCAGGCCGAACTTGCGCAGCCAGCCGTGCAGGCCGTTGAAGATGAGGCAGGCGAGCAGGAAGACGATGAGCCAGCGCATGCGCGATTAGGCCTGATGCGAACAGCTGCCGGGCGTGCGCCGGGAGCTGTCACACTCTTTGCCGGGCGTGCCGCATACAGGACCTCACGCTCAAAACGGCCACAGGCCATTCACAAGGAGACAGACATGAACCATCGCACTTTGCGCTTCTGCATGGCAGCCGCGGCGCTCGCTGCCGCCCTCGTGGGTTGCGCCGTGCCCGGTGCCGGCACCGGCTGGACCACGCTCATCGACGGCGCCAGCGGCATGGACAACTTCGCGCGTGTGGGCGATGCCAACTGGAACAGCGGCAACGGCGCCATTCAGGCCAGCGAAGGCGGCAAGGACGCGGGATTCCTGGTGAGCAGGGCGAGCTACAAGGACTTCCAGATCCGTGTCGAGTTCTGGTCCAGCGATGACGCCAACAGCGGCGTCTTCCTGCGCTGCCAGGACCCGGGCAAGATCACCGACGAGAACTGCTACGAAGCCAACATCTTAGAACAGCGCCCCGACCCGAGCTACGGCACCGGCGCCATCGTCAAGGTGGCCAAGCTGACCGCGCCGATGATCAAGGCCGGCGGCCAGTGGAACACCTACGACATCACCGCCAAAGGCACGCGCCTGGTGCTGGTGCTCAACGGCGTGAAGACCGTCGACGTCGAGGACGCCAAGCTCGCCAGCGGCCCGATCGCGCTGCAGTGGGGCCGCGGCACGATTCGTTTTCGCAAGGTCGAGATCCGGCCGCTTTGACGAAGCATCAAAGCCGGTGGCTGCGGTCGCCGTTGGCAAAACCCAGCGGCTGCCAGACCAGACCACGTGACAGCGCGATGACCTTGAAGAGCTCACCCATCTCGTGTTCGGCCACCAGCTTGTGGGCCGCGGGGCGCGCGCGCCCCGCGGCCCCGACCCACATCGCGGCCCGGCCGCCAATGTAGAGGAATGGCGCCGGCGGG
>JANLYV010000166.1:0-2896 GCA_031365825.1 Rubrivivax sp.
TTCGTGATGCTGCTGATGATCGGGTTGCACAGCCAGCTCGAGTACCCGCTGTGGTACGCCTACTTTCTGTTGCCGGCGCTGTGGGTGTGGGGTTTTGCGCTGGGGCAGGCGGGGCCGCACAGCCCGCCGGGTACGCAGCGCGCCGAAGCCGGCGCCCCCGGCTTGACGCTGGCCGGCGCGCTGCTCGTGGCCGGCGCCGCGCTCGCCGTCGTCGACTACATGCGCGTCACCGTCATCTTCAGCGCCGCCGAAGACGCGCCGCCGCTGGAAGCGCGCATCGCCGCGGGCCAGCGCAGCCTGCTCTTTTCGCACCACGCCGACTACGCCGCCGCCACCATCGACAACCCGGCGCGGCCGCTGGCGCCGTTTCGGGGTGCCACGCACTACCTGCTCGACACCCGCCTGATGACGGCCTGGGCCGAAGCCTTGCATGCTAACGGCCATGATGAGGCGGCGCGGTATGTGGCGCAACGCCTGCGCGAGTTCCGCAATCCGCTGTCGAACGAGTTCTTCGATGCGTGCGCCGCGGCTTCGGGCGCCGCGCCGTTTCAATGCGAGCCGGCGCCGCGCGAGTTGAACTGGCGTGAATTGACGCGCTGAAGCGCCGTTCAAGCCTTCCAGTCGCCGCTTTTGCCGCCGCTCTTCTCAATCACCCGGATGTCGCCCATGACCATGCCGCGGTCGGCCGCCTTGCACATGTCGTAGACCGTCAGCAAGCCGATCTGCACGGCCGTCAAGGCCTCCATCTCGACGCCGGTGCGGCCCAGCGTTTCCACCTGCGCGGTGCAGCGCACTTCGCTCGCCGCCTCAACCAGCTCGAAGTCCACCACCACGCGCGTGATCGGCAGCGGGTGGCACAACGGCACCAGTTCCGCCGTGCGCTTGGCGCCCTGGATGGCGGCGATGCGCGCCACGGCGATGACGTCGCCCTTCTTCGCCTGGCCCTGTGCGATGAGTTGGAACGTGGCGGGCAGCATGCGGATCACGCCGCTGGCGCGCGCCACGCGGTGCGTTTCGGCCTTGGCCGCCACATCCACCATGTGGGCCTGGCCCTGGGCGTCGAAGTGGGTGAGAACGGTCATGGCAGCAGCGTCCGGCAATGGAAACATGGGGGCAACGTGTCGGTGTCATCATAGCCACGCGGTGCCATCACCCGGTGCCGCTGATCGGCTCCCATTGAATCGTTTCTTTCGCCGCCTGGTGGTCCTGGCCACCAACATCTCGCTGCTGGCCGCGCCGCTGCCGGCCCTGGCCCAGGTGCGCTTGCCCGCGCTGGGTGAAACGGCGTCCGAAGAATTCACCGCCGGCACCGAGCGCAAGCTCGGCGAGCAGATCATGAGCGAGATCGTGCGCGACCCCGACTACCTCGACGACCCGGTGCTCGTCGACTACCTGCTCTCGCTGTGGCTGCCGCTGGTGGCGGAGGCGCGCACGCGCGGCGAGATCGATGTCGACACCGACCAGCAGTTCGCCTGGGACGCCTTCCTCGTGCGCGACCGCACCGTCAACGCCTTCGCCCTGCCCGGCGGCTGGGTCGGCGTGCACCTCGGCTTGATCGCCATGACAGCCACGCGCGACGAGCTGGCCTCGGTGTTGGCGCACGAACTCAGCCACGTCACGCAGCGCCACATCGCACGCAGCGTCGTCAACTCGCAGCGCGCCTCGCTTGCCGGCATTGCCGGCGCCATCCTCGCCGTGCTCGCCGCCAGCCGCAGCCGTAACGCCGACGTGGTGCAGGCGGCGATGGTCGGCGGCCAGGCGGTGGCGATGCAAGGCCAGCTGAATTTCTCGCGCGACATGGAACGCGCGGCCGACCGCATCGGCTTCGGCGTGCTCACCGGCGCCGGCTTCGCGCCCGCCGGCATGGCCGCGATGTTCGAAAGGCTCGACGGCGCCAACCGCATCAACGACAACGGCGCCTTCCCCTATTTGCGCAGCCACCCGTTGACGGTGGAGCGCATCAGCGAAGCGCGTTCGCGCAACCTCTTCGCTGCACCGGGTGCTAGCGCCAACGCTGCGCCGCAGTACCTGCACGCCATGATGCAAGGCCGCGCGCGCGTGCTGATGGATCCGGCCGCACAGTCATTGCGCCGGCTGCAGGAGCCGCTGTCGGGCCTATCGGCAGCGACGGGCAAGGACCGCGTGGCGCAGCTCTATGCCGGCGCGTTGGCCTCGGCCGTGTTGCGCGACCACGCGCAGGCGCAGGCGGCCGTGCAGGAAGCGCAGCGGCTGCTCGCCGATGTGAGCCCGCGCGACCCCGTGGCCGAGCGCAGCCTGCAGATGTTGCACGCCCAGGTGGTGTTGGCACGGGGTGATGCCAACCAGGCATTGCAGCTGCTCGACGCCATCACGCTGGAGCCCGACGCACGCGCGCCGATGATGCTGCGCGCGCAGGCAGCACTTGACGGCCAGCGCCAGGGCAGCACCTTGGCCGCGGCCGAACTGCGCCGCAGCACCGAAGCGCTGCAGGTCTGGGTGGCGGGCCACAAACGCGACGGCGCGGCCTGGGCGATGCTGTCGACCACGGCCGACGTCATCGGCCTGCGCCTGCGCTCGCTGCGTGCCAACGCCGAAGCGCGCGCCGCCGAAGGCGACCTGATGGGCGCCATCGACCGGCTGCGTGCCGCGCAGCAAGCCGCACGCACGGCCTCGGTGGGGCAGGACTTCATCGAAGCCTCGATCATCGATTCACGCCTGCGCGACCTGCAAGGCCAGCGCCGCCAGCTCGCGCTGGAGATGCGCGGCAACCGCGGCGGCGCGCAGCGGCCCGAGGGCGACACGCCGCAATAACCACTTGCGCGGTGCCCGTCGCCACGGCGCACCCCTACACTGCCTGGCACGTGGCGGCACGGGGGTGGGCAAGATGGTGAAGCGGCGCAGCGCGATCGGGTTGGGC
>JANLYV010000236.1:0-7412 GCA_031365825.1 Rubrivivax sp.
AGTCTCATGTCAGTCCTCGAAACGCTTGTGTTTGTGTGGCGCCGCGGCGCGCGCAATACGGTGCCGACGCATCCGCTACGCTTGTCTCGAATCGAGAATAGCACGCAGGCTTGAAGCTAAACTGACGCTCCGAGCCTCAGCCAAAGAGGCCGCGCACTCGCTCCAGATCCTGCGGTGTGTCGACTCCCGGGCCGGGGTCGGCATCGGTCACGTACACGGCGATGCGGTGTCCGTGCCACAGCACGCGCAACTGCTCCAGCGCTTCGAGTTGCTCCAGCGGTGCCGGTGGCAGCTGCGGGAAGCCGCGCAGGAAACCGGCGCGGTAGGCGTAGATGCCGACGTGGCGCAGCGGCGCCGGTGTCGGCATCTGATTCGTGCCACGTGCCTGGCCGTCGCGCCACCACGGAATCGGCGCGCGACTGAAGTACAGCGCGCGGCTTTGCGCGTCCAGCACGACCTTCACGATGTTGGGGTTGTGCAGCTCTTCGGTTGTCGAGAGCGCATGCGCTGCCGTGCTCATCACGCAGTCTTCGCGCGCGGCCAGCAGCGCAGCACATTGGTCGATGAGCTCGGGGGCTATCAGCGGCTCGTCCCCCTGCACGTTCACGACCATGGCCGCGCCGTCCAAGCCCAGCAGCGTGCAGGCCTCGGCCAGGCGATCGCTGCCACTGGCGTGGTCCTGGCGCGTGAGCACGGCACGCACCGCGTGTTGTTCACAGGCGCGCACGATGCGCTCGTCATCCGCCGCGACCACCACCTGCGCCGCGCCCGACAGCGCGGCGCGTTGTGCCACGCGCACCACCATCGGCACTCCGGCGATGTCGGCCAGCGGCTTGTGTGGCAAACGCGTCGACGCCAGGCGCGCCGGAATCAGTACGGTGAAGCTCAAGGCCGCGCCCGCGCTTCGAGCTCGCCCTCGGCCAAGGCGCGGGCCTGGCCTTCCAGCATCACCGGCAGGCCGTCGCGGATGGGGTAGGCCAGGCGGTCGGCGCGGCATACCAGCTCACGCGGGCGGCCTTCGCCGTCGCGCCACAGCTCCAGAGTGCTCTTGCAGATGGGGCAGACCAGGAGTTCGAGCAGGCGGCGGTCGGCGGTCATGGTGCGGGCAGTGTCCGGTGGCGCGCCAGGCCATCGATGAGCCAGCGCAGGAAGGCGTCGGGGAGCACGAAGTCTAGACCGACGACCCAGACCTGGACGCGGCTCGGCGTGGCCGCAAGCTGCATCAGCTTGATGGCATCTTTTTCGGTGATGAAGACGTCGCCGGCGTCATCGCCCCACGGCGCTTCGGCGAAGTCGTGGTGGTCGGGCAGGGGCAGGCGGGTGATCTGAAGGCCCGCTGCTTCGAGCATCGCGAAAAAGCGTTCGGGCGCGGCGATACCGGCGGCAGCGAGGCAGCGGCGCCGGCCGAAGTCGCCCAGAGGACGGCCGGCAGCGGTGTGGCCCACGGCCCAGTCCGGCAGCGGCACGGCGTGGCCAAGGCGGCGTTGCACGAGATGGCCGGGCAGGGCCGTCGTCGGCGCGGTCGCGTTGTAGAGCACGCTTGCTTTGGGCGTTAGCGACGGCCACATCGGCTCGCGCAGCGGCCCGGCCGGGAGCAGCAGCCCGTTGCCCACACCGCGCTCGTCGAACACCAGCACTTCAAGCTGGCGCGGCAAGGCGGCGTGCTGCAGGCCGTCGTCGCTGACGAGGATGTTGACCTCGGGGTGCGCGGCACAGAGCCGCCGCGCAACGTCAGCGCGCTGCGTGCCCACCCATACCGGTGCGCCCGTCAGGCGTGCGATCAACGCGGGTTCGTCGCCAACGTCCTGCGCGCTGCTGCCAGGCGCCAACGCGCGTGGCAGCGACGGGCTGCGCCCGTACCCGCGCGACACCACGCCCGGGTGCCATCCGGCCACCCGCAGCGCGCGCACGAGTGCGACCACCGTGGGCGTCTTGCCGGCACCACCCACGATGAGATTGCCGACGACCACCAGTGGCACCGGCAGGGGCGTCACAAGACGGCGTGCGCGCCACTGTGCGATGGCGAAGAGCGTGCGGTAGGGCCAGGTCAGCGGCCACAGCAGCCAGGCCAGCCCTGTGGGCCGGGGCGACCACCACAGCGCCTGCAGGTGCCGGGCGATGAACGAATGCAAGCTCGTTCAGCGCCCGCTGCTGGTCTGCGCCGCGAAGGTCAGGCGGCTCAAACCGGCGCGGCGCGCGGCGTCAAGCACGTTCACCACCGCCTGGTGCGCGGCGGTGGCGTCGGCCGAGATGATCACCACGGTGTCGGCCCTGCCCGCGACTGCGCCGCTGAGTGCGGCCGTGAGCACCTCGACACTGCGGCCGTCGACGGCGCTGCGGTTGATCGAATAGCGGCCGTCGCCAGAGACGGCGACGATGACTTCGTTTGGCCGCTCGCGCAGCTTTTCGGCGTCGGCCGTGGGCAGGCTGATCTGCAGTTCGGTGAAGCGCGAGTAGGTGGTGGACAGCATCAGAAAGATGAGCACCACCAGCAACACGTCGATGAACGGGATCAGGTTGATTTCGGGCTCTTCGGCGTGACGGCGCGAGAACTTCATCGGCAGGCCAGCTTCACACGACCGCCGGCGCGCGCACGGCAAAGCGCATCAGGTGCGGCACCAGGCGTTCGGCGGCGAGTTCCATGCCCAGTTGGAACTCGTCGACGCGGCCGCGAAAGTAGCGATAGCACATCAGCGAGGGGATGGCGATGATCAAACCGAAGGCGGTGTTGTAGAGCGCCACCGAGATGCCGTGCGCCATCTGCTGTGGGTTGCTGCCGCCGCTGGGAGCTTGCGAGCCGAAGATCTCGATCATGCCGATCACCGTTCCCAGAAGGCCGAGCAGCGGCGCGGCCGAAGCAATGGTGGCGATGGCGTTGAGGTAGCGCTCGGTGCCATGCACGGCTTCGCGGCCGGCGTTCTCGAAAGTCAGCCGCAAGGCTTCTTCGCTGATGCGCGGCTCGGCGATCACGCTGCGCAGGCCGGCAGCGAATACGCCGCCGAGCACAGAGCTGGCGGCGAGCTTGTTCACCACGTCTGCACCCGGCAAGCTGGTGCGGGTGACAGTGATGACCTCGTCGAGCAGCTTGCGCGGCGCCACCCGGTTGGAGCGCAGGTGATAGAAGCGCTCGATGATCAACGCCAAGGCGATGATGGAGCACAGGAGCAAGGGCCAGATCGGCCAGCCAGCCGCTTGTATGATCGAAAGCAAGGGGTCCTCGAAGGCTGCTTTGCCTCGGGCGCGGATTATGTCCGAAGCCTCCTGCCCCCCGACTTTGGCTGCGGTCGTCGCGCCACAGTCCACATCGGCCCGGCATCTGTGGATAACTTTGTGGAGAAGTTCGCGCCAACGGTGCGATGCGAATCGGCCGCTCGTCCTCGAATTGAAGTGCCTATTAATTGAGCAGTCTTTTTCTTTTTGAAATCAGTGACTTGCGCAACATCACCCTTGTCGCTTCGGGCATGACGCCGATTTCGACCAGCATTGGCGCGCCTGTGGAGTTCTGCGCCCTTGAATCCATTGGGGATTTCGATGCCTGAGGGCCCAGCCGCTGTCTCCACGCCGATGGTCTGGGGAGTCGCGGCCTTGCTGCTGGCCACTCGTGACGCGATCAGCGCGCGATTCGCCGCCGTGGCTGTGCGCGGCGAGCTCAGCGGGTTCTCGCGTGCCGCCAGCGGCCACTGCTACTTCAGCCTGAAGGACGCCGACGGTGCGGCCGCCTTGTTGCGCTGCGCGATGTTCCGCCGTGCGGCGGCCTTGCTTGACTTCCAGCCAGGCGACGGCCACCAGGTCGAGCTACGCGGTCGCCTGGGTGTGTTCGAACCACGCGGCGAGTTGCAGCTGGTGGTGGAGGGCATGCGCCGGCTTGGCGCTGGCTCGCTCTATGAGGAGTTCGTGCGGCTGCGGGCGCGGCTCGAACAGCTCGGGCTTTTCGACAGCGCGCGCAAGCGGCCCATCGCTAGCGAACCACGCGCCTTGGGCGTGATCACCTCGCTTGGCGCGGCCGCGCTGCACGATGTCTTGAGCGCATTGCAACGGCGTGCGCCGCATATCCGCGTCGTGATCTATCCGAGCCTGGTGCAAGGCGCCGATTCGCCGTCCGCCCTGGTTGCAGCGCTGGCGCTGGCAAATCAACGGCAGGAGGTGCAGACGCTGCTGTTGGTGCGCGGTGGCGGCGCACTCGAAGACCTGTGGGCCTTCAACGACGAGCGGGTGGTGCGCGCCATTGCTGCATCCACCTTGCCCGTGGTGTGCGGCGTGGGCCACGAGACCGACGTGACCCTGGCCGACCTGGCCGCCGATCTGCGTGCACCCACGCCGACGGCGGCGGCCGAACTCGCGGCACCGTCACGAACCGAGGCCTTGCGCGCCGCCGAGGCTCGCGCTTCGGCTCTGGCCGCAGCGCTGACACGCAGCGCGTTGACGCAGGCGCAGCGGCTGGATCGGCTGGCATTGCGCCTGGGCACACCTGCTGCGGTGCTTGCCGGCGAAAAGCAACGGCTGCTTTCGATGCAGCATCGCCTTGATCACAGCTTGAAGCAGCACTGGCCGCAGCAGCGCACGGCGCTGCACAACCAATGGCAGCGTCTGCGGCGCGCCGGCGCTTCGTCGCGGCAATACCTGGCGCAGCAATGGCTGGCGCGCCTGGGGCGACTCGAAGCGCTGGACCCGACCCGCGTGCTGCAACGCGGCTACGCCTGGATCGAAGACGCGCAGGGCCGGGCGGTGGTGTCGGCACAAGCGCTGATGCCGGGCCAGCAGGTGGCAGCCGTGTGGTCGGATGGGCGTGCGCAGGCGCTGATCCAAACGATCACCCCGCGCATCACGCCGCGTCGATGATTGGGCGCAGCCGATGCCGCCGAATCGCGCTCCCTACAATGAAGCTCGGTCTCACCTAGGCGCCTTGGCGCCGCCCTTCGAAGGAACACCCCATGGAACACAAACTGCCCGAACTGCCGTACGGCCTTGACGCCCTGGCGCCGCATTACAGCCGCGAAACGCTGGAGTTCCATCACGGCAAGCATCACAACGCCTATGTAGTGAACCTCAACAACCTGCAGAAGGGCACCGACTTCGAGAACATGCCGCTGGAGGACATCATTCGCAAGTCCAGCGGTGGCATCTACAACAACTCGGCCCAGATCTGGAACCACACCTTCTTCTGGAGCTGCATGAAACCCGCCGGTGGTGGCCAACCTGGCGGCGCGCTCGCCGCGGCGATCAACGCCAAGTGGGGTAGCTACGCCGCTTTCCGTGAAGCCTTCGTCAAGTCGGCCGTGGGCAACTTCGGCTCGGGCTGGACCTGGCTCGTGAAGAAGGCCGACGGCAGTGTCGACATCGTCAACATGGGTGCGGCAGGCACGCCGCTGACCACCGGCGACAAGGCCTTGCTAACGGTCGACGTGTGGGAACACGCGTATTACATCGACTACCGCAACATGCGCCCGAAGTTCGTCGAGACCTTCCTCGACAAGCTGGCCGACTGGGGCTTTGCCGAAGCCAATTTCGGCTGAGCTCGTGCGGCAGCGCGCCTAGTTTGCAAAGGGCGCGCCGCGCAACTTGAAGCCGGGCTGGATGCCACGTTTGGCAAACCAGCCCTGGCTCATCTCCAGCGCAAATCGAACGGGTTTGGCCGAGCAGTGCGACTGCTCTGAGCGCGGCTGCATGTCGGCGAAGTTGACGATGCTGCCGTCGTCGGCAATGAATGCGATGGTGAGTGGCACGAGCGTGTTGCGCATCCAGAAGCAGCGCGTGTCGGCCTGTGGGTTGACGAAGATCATGCCTTCGTTGCCCGGCAGCTGACGGCGGAACATCAGGCCCATCATCTGCTGCTCGGGCGCCTGCGCCACTTCGGCCTGGATGACGTGCATGCCCGCGGTCAGCGTCACCGTCGCCAGCCTGGGCTGGGGGCTATCCTGGGCCTGCGCCGCAGCGGCCATCAGTGCAGTGGCTGCACACAATGCACGGATCATGTTCATCGGTTGGGTCGCGTTCATGGCGGTGTTGGATGGCGTCGCCGAATTATCCGTGGCTGCGCTGAAACGATCTCAGCGCACCAGGAAAAACGCCCGGGTGGAACCCGGGCGTTGGGGGCAACACATTGCCGCACGTGGCAGCAAGGCGGGCCGGGAATTACTTCTTGGCGGACGACGCGGCCGCGGCCGGCTTGGCTTCTTCTTTCTTCATTTCGGGTTTGGCGTCGGCCTTCTTCATGGCGGCGCCAGAGGCGGCAGCAGCGGCCGGCTTGGCATCAGTCTTCTTCTCGGCATGGCTTGCGGCGAAGGCACCGGTGGTTGCAAAAGCGGCGGCAATCAGGGCAGCCAGGAACTTGTTCATCTCGTCATACCTTTCAAGTGATGGTGGTCGCCACCCTCTTCGGGGAGGCAGGGCACGCAACGGCACACGCCGAATATTGGTTGACATGGTGGTGACATAGAATTTTCGACATTGACCACTACAGGCCGCCTTGCTGCGGTTTCGGAGACAGCATCCATGTACCAGCACATCAAGGTGCCCGCAGCGGGGCAGAAGATCACCGTCAACGCGGACTTCTCGCTCAACGTGCCGGACAACCCCGTCATTCCGTACATCGAGGGGGATGGCACCGGGCTGGACATCACGCCGGTGATGCTCAAAGTGGTCGACGCGGCCGTGGCCAAGAGTTATGGCGGGAAGAAAAAGATCCACTGGATGGAGGTCTATGCCGGCGAGAAGTCGACCAAGATCTACGGCCCTGACGTGTGGCTGCCTGAGGAAACCTTGCACGCCGTGCGCGACTACGCCGTGTCGATCAAGGGGCCGTTGACGACGCCGGTGGGTGGCGGCATCCGCTCGCTCAACGTCGCGCTGCGGCAGGAGCTGGACCTGTACGTCTGCCTGCGCCCGATCCAGTACTTCAAGGGTGTGCCGAGCCCGCTGAAGGAGCCGGAGAAGACGCACATGGTGATCTTCCGCGAGAACTCGGAAGACATCTACGCCGGCATCGAATACGAGGCCGAGAGTGAGAAGGCGAAGAAGCTGATCAAGTTCCTCATCGAAGAGATGGGTGTGAAGAAGATCCGCTTCCCCAACACCTCGGGCATAGGCATCAAGCCGGTCAGCCGCGAAGGCACCGAGCGCCTGGTGCGCAAGGCCTTGCAGTACGCCATCGACAACGACAAGCCCAGCGTGACCATCGTGCACAAGGGCAACATCATGAAGTTCACCGAAGGTGGCTTCCGCGACTGGAGCTACGCACTGGCGCAGCGCGAGTTCGGCGCACAGCTTATCGACGGCGGGCCGTGGTGCAAGTTCAAGAACCCGAAGACGGGCAAGGACATCATCGTCAAGGACAGCATCGCCGACGCCTTCCTGCAGCAGATCCTGCTGCGTCCAGCCGAATATTCGGTGGTCGCCACGCTCAACCTCAACGG
>JANLYV010000246.1:0-9478 GCA_031365825.1 Rubrivivax sp.
CGAAGAGGCCGTGGCCACCGGACGGCGCGTGGCGCAGCGCATCTGGCGTGGCCAGGGCCTTTTCGACCAAAGCCACATCGCGTGTCACACCGCGCATCACGGCCAGCAGTGCCAACGAGGCGAGCACTGCGGCCAGGGCGAAGACGCCGACGCCGGCCAGCGCCAGCTGGCGGCCCACGGCGTGTGCGGCGGCGTCGAGGCGTTGGTCGGAGTAGCGCAAGGCCAGGTAGCCGATGGTCAGCCCGAAATTGTTTTCAATGGAGATGCCGGCGGCGGAGTTGGCCCCGTCCTGCACGAACCAGTCTTTCTGGCCGGCCTTCTTCGCCGCAGCCACCCAGGCCTGGGGTGCGGCGCGTGTCGCGCGCAGCCGGTCGGTGCTGTACATCGGCCGGCCTTCGGTGTCGAAGACGTCGATGCCCAGGATCAGGTCGTCGGCCGCGCGTTCGCGCTCCAGCGTGCCGGGCAGCGCACCCAGGTCGGTGAACTGCAGGCCTAGCGACAACGACGACTGGATGCTGTTCTCGATCAGCTTGCCGGTGACCAGCAGCCGGTCCATGGCAATGCGCTCGGCCGTGCCGCGGTACTTGAAGTAGTTCAAGAGCCCGGCCATGCCGACGGCGAAGAGGCACACCAGCAAGGCGACCACGATCATTCTGCGTTGGGTTGATTCCATGCGATCACTCCTGGGCAGCGCCGCACAAGGCGCCACCGTTGCCGGGGATATCGGCGCCACCCTGGTGCACTTGAGATGCAGGCCCGTCCTGCGCCGCGCGCCGTACGGCCGAACTGGGCTGCCTTTTGCGGCTCAAGTCGGCGCCGTGCCCGGTCGATACCGCCTCAGGAAGCTTGCGGGGAACGCAGATGACGATGGATGGGACGGCGCTGATGCACGACGACGCTGAGGCCGGCATGGTGCCGGCGGCGGTGTTCGACCTGGCCTGGGAGCCCCCGGTGCAGGAACGCCGCCGCGTGCTCAAGAGCTGGAGCGACTACCTGGCGCTGGCCAGCCGCGTGGTCGGCCGCTTCCACGGCCAGTTCGGCCTGCAGCACTTCGACTACGAACACCCGGCGCGGCTGCAGCCCGGCACGCCGCAGCGCTTCAAGCGGCCGTACAAGGTGAACGTGGCCTACACCGAGTGGGGCGCGGCCGACGCACCGCTGATCGTGGCCTGCGGCGGCGTCGCCAGCGTGGCCATGCGCTTCAACTACCTGGCCTCGGACCTGAGCCAGCACTTCCGCGTGGTCTGCATGGACTGGGTCGGCCGCGGCCGCTCGGGCTGGCTCGCTTCGGAAGGCGACTACACCTTGGCGACCTACGCCGAGCAGTTGCGCCAGTTGCTGGTTCACCTTGGCGGCAAGCCGGCCATCGTGCTCGGCTCGTCGATGGGTGGCAGTGCCGCAATCGAACTGGCCGCGCGTCAGCCCAAGCTGATCGATCGCCTGATCCTGAATGACGTCGGCCCGCACATCCCGGTCAAGCGCCGCAAGCGCCGCGCCGAGACGCTGGCGCGGCACTATGTCTTTCGCGACCCGGCCGAGCTGCTGCGGCGCGTCGGTGCTTCGCAGAAGAACGACGGCCCTGTGAGCGATGACATCCGCTTCAACCTCAGCTTCCACCAGACACGCTGGAGCGACGAAGAGGGCGGCCGTGTCTACCGCCACGACCCGCGTGCGCTGCAGGCCTACCGGCTCGACGCGCAGCGCAGCCTGGTGCAGTGGCCGTTGTGGGAGCGCGTACGTTGCCCGTTATTGCTGATCCACGGCCTGCAGTCCGACGCCTTGCTCGAGCCCACCATCGCTCGCATGTCGCGCGGCAAGGACATCACCGTGATGCGCCTGCCCGACACCGGCCACGCACCGCTGCTCGCCGACCGCAACCAGATCTGGTTCATTCGCGACTGGCTGCAACGCAGCGGCCACGCCATCAACCAGTGGTCGGTGCTGCACGCACCGGCACGCGCAGCCTTCCCCGGCACGCCGGTGCGCATGGCACCGATCGACGCGCTGCAATGAGCCCGCACCCAGACGCCACCCCCATGCGCTCGATCCCCCACCTCGACCACCACCTGCAACGCCCGCGCGAGCGATTCCTGCGCTTCGTGCGCCATGGCGCGACCATGCCCAACGTCGCCGGCCTGGCCTGTGGCGGCGACCTCGATGCGGCCTTGATCGACGCCGGCCGCGAACAGGCCGCGGCCATAGGCGCACGCATGGCGCAGTCCGAGCCACCGGTACGGTTGATCGTCACCAGCAACCTGCGCCGCACGCGCGAGACCGCGGCCATCGTGGCCCAGTCGCTGCCGGGTGTGGAAGTGCGGGTCGAGCCGGCGTTCGGCGAGCGCCTGTTGGGCGAATGGAATCTGCGGCCCACCGACAAGACGCGGCCCTGGCTGGCCAGCGGCCTGCCGCCGCCCGGGGGCGAGACAGAAGAAGCCTTCGTGTCGCGCATAGCCGGCGCGGTGCGCGGGCTGTGGCCCCTGCTGGAGCAGCGCCCGCTGCTGGTGGGCAGCCGCGGCGTGGCGCGGGCTATCGGTGTGTTGCTGAACATGCCCGGCCGCGTCGACCTGGCCAACGGCGCCTCGATCGAATTCGACCTGGCGTCATTCGAAAACCAGGCCACTGTGTGGGAAGAACTATGAAACCTCAAGCCAAGCCCAGGTCTGCCTGGCTGCACTGGACGGCGGCGTTGGTGTGCCTGGCCGTGCTCGTGATCGAGTGGCGCGGCGCGGCGTTGCCCGTGTTCTTCAGCCTGCCCGGTGTCTTGCTGGTGTTGCTGTTGATGGTGCAAAGGCGCGGCGAAGCGCGCCCCGTGGCCGCGCCGGTGCAGCCCGGCACGCCGCTGCCGCTGGACGACGACGCGCCCGACGCGCTGCCGCCGACGCTGACCGCACTCATCGATGCTGAAGGCCAGATCACGGCCGTCAGCCGCGAGCTGGCGCAATGGCTGGGCAGCACGCAGGACGCGCTGCAGGGCCAGCCCATCAACGCCATGTTCGGCAGCGAAAACACGGTACGCATGGCGGCCAAGGTCGATGCCACAGGCACCCAAGCGCGCCAGCAGTTCTGCTGCAGCGTGATCGACGTGGTGCAGGGCGAGCGCTGGTTGCAGATCGAACTGGTGCCGCTGCACGACGCGGCCGGTGCGGTGCACGCCTGCCAGCTCTTCGCCCAGGACCTGACGCCGTGGATGCACGAGCTCGACGACGTGCGTCGCTCCGAGCGGCGGCTGCGCATCATCATGGACCAGATCCCCGTAACGGTCTCGTACATCGACGCCGCGGGCCACTACCGCTACATCAACCATGCGCAGGAACTGTGGCTCGGCAAAGACCAGGTCGAAGTCACCGGCCGCCTCGTCAAGGACGTGGTCGGTGAGCGCGTCTGGGCCGACATCCAGCCGCGCCTGAACGCAGCGCTGGCGGGCGAGCATGTGCCGCTGGAGCGCCAGCGCACCGACCGCAGCGGCAACACCGTGTGGCACTCGGGCCACCACGTGCCCGACGTGAATGACGACGGCACCGTGGTCGGCGTCTACACCGTGTTCTTTGACGTCACGCAGCGCGCCATGGCCGAGCAGGCCTTGCGCCAGCGCGAACATGAACTCGTGGTGGCCAAGGAAGCGGCCGAACACGCCAGCCGCGCCAAGTCGGAATTTCTGGCCAACATGAGCCACGAGATCCGCACGCCGATGAACGGTGTGCTCGGCCTGACCGAGCTGCTGCTGGAGACCAGCCTCAACCAGGAACAGCGGCCGTTCGTCGAGACCGTGCGCAGCTCGGGTGAGACGCTGCTGTCGATCATCAACGACATCCTCGACTTCTCGAAGATCGAGGCCGGCAAGCTCGAGACCGAGACGCTGGACTTCGACCTCTACCAGGCGGTGGAAGACGTGGTGCAGCTGCTCGCGCCGCGGGCCCATGCCAAGCAGCTGGAGCTGGCCTGCCGCATCGACGAGCGGCTGCCCACGGCGCTGCGCGGCGACCCGTTCCGGCTGCGCCAGGTGCTCACCAACCTCATCGGCAATGCCGTCAAGTTCACCGAGCTGGGTGAAGTCGTGGTCGATGTCTCTTTGCAGGGCGAGGCCACGCTGCACGTGCGCGTGCGCGACACCGGCGTGGGCATTTCGGCGCAGGCACGCACGCGGCTCTTCAATGCCTTCGCGCAAGCCGACGGTTCGACCACGCGGCGCTACGGCGGCACGGGCCTGGGCCTGGCCATCTGCCGCAGTCTGGTGGAACTGATGGGCGGCAGCATCGGCGTCGACAGCGTCGAAGGCGTGGGCTCGACCTTCTGGTTCAGCCTGCCGCTGGTGGCGGCCACCACCATCCCGGCGTTGCCCAACCCGCGTGCGCTGCGCGGCCGCCACGTCATCGTCATCGACGACAACGCCACCAACCGCGAGATCATCGAACACCACGTGAAACAAAGCGGCATGCGCTGCGCCACGGCCATCCATGGCCTGCAAGGCCTGGAATTGATGCACAAGGCCTTGCTCGATGGCGACCCGTTCGAGTTCGCCATCATCGACATGAAGATGCCGGTGATGGACGGCATCGAGCTGGCCGTGGCGATGCGCGCGCACGAGCAGCTGCGCGAGGTGCACACCGTGCTCGTGACCTCGCTCTACGCGCCCGACGAGCTGGCACGGGCACGCGAAGCCGGCATCGGTGCCTACCTGCCCAAGCCGGTGCGTCGCCAGGAACTCTTCCGCGCGCTGGCGCAGGTGGCCGGCGACAGCAGCGCGGCCGTGGCACAACTGCCCGCCAACGCACCGCTGCCGAGCATCCGCGCGCGCGTGCTGATGGCCGAAGACAACGGCGTCAACCAGGTCGTGGCGCGCAACATGTTGAAGGCCATGGGCTGCGAGTTCGAGATCGTGCCCAATGGCCAGGAGGCACTGGAAGCCGTGAAGCGTGGTGGCTTCGACATCGTGCTGATGGACTGTCAGATGCCGGTGATGGACGGCTACGACGCGACACGCGCCATCCGCGAATGGGAAGACACGCTGAACGGGCCGAGTCGCATCGCTATCGTGGCACTCACGGCCAACGCACTCGTGGGCGACGCCGAGATCTGCCTCGCAGCGGGCATGGACGCGCACCTGGCCAAACCCTATTCACGCAAGCTGCTGACGGCGATGATGGCGCAGTGGTTGCCGGCGCAGATGGTGGTGGCGGCGCCGGTGTCGGAAGTGGCCATGACCGGGCCGGACCTGGCGACAGCAGCGCCCGTGGCCACGCCCAGTGCCGCCAACGAAGCCGTGCTCGACCAGGCCGCGCTGGAGAACATCCGCTCGCTCGACAGCGACGGCACGGTGCTGTGCGAAGTCATCCAGATGTTCCTCGACGAAGCGCCGGGCCATAGGGCCGGTCTGCACGCGGCGCTGAAGGCGGCCGACGCGGCCGAGCTCGCTCGCGTGGCGCATGCGCTGAAGAGCGCCAGCTTCAACGTCGGAGCCAAGCCGCTGGCCGAGTTGTGCCGCGAGCTCGAGCGCCAGGCCAAGGCCGGTGCGACGGCGGGTGTGAGCGCGGGTGTCGCCGAATCGGTGGCCGACATCGAGCGGCTGCTGCAGCACTTCGAGCCGCTCTTGCGGGCCGAAATGAGGCTGCCCGCATGAGCGCGCATGGCCGCCCCAAAGCGCTGATCCCGGAGCGCGTAGCGCAGAGGGTCGTGCCGTGAATGTCACGCCGCGCATCCTGGTCGTCGACGACGACGCCGGTGGGCGCCGCCTGACGCGCGCCACGCTTACCAAGGCCGGCTTCGAGGTGAGCGAGGCTGCCGACGGCCAGCTGGCACTGGAGGCGCTGCGCCACGCGTTGCCCGACCTGGTGCTGATGGACGTGAGCATGCCGGTGATGGACGGCTTCACTGCCTGTGCCGAGCTGCGCAAGCTGCCGGGCGGCGCGCGCGTGCCGGTGGTGATGATGACCGGGCTGGACGACGTGCAGTCGATCGCGCGTGCGTTCGAAGCCGGCGCCACCGACTTCATCACCAAGCCGATCAACTGGACCATCCTCGCCCACCGCGTGCGCTACATGCTGCGCGCCAGCGCGGCCATCAACGAGCTCAAGCAGAACCAGCGCCGCTTGTCGAACGCGCAGCGCATCGGCGAGATGGGCGACTGGGAATGGGACCTGACGCGCGACCTCATCGTGCCCTCGGAGCAGGCCTGGCGCATCTTCGGCCACGACCCGGCGCAGGGTGCACTGAGCCTGGTGCAGCTCTTCACCAACGTGCATGTGGAAGACGCGGCACGCCTGCACGACGCCTGTGCGCAGGCGGTGAAAAGTGGCGAGCCTTTCACCATTGACCACCGCATCGTGCTCGCCGACGGCCAGCTGCGCCACGTGCACCAGCAGGTCGAAGTCACCGAGCACGGCCCCGACGGGCGACCGCTGCATCTGGCCGGTGCGGTGCACGACATCACGCGCCACAAGGATGCCGAAGAACAGATCCGCCAGCTGGCCTACTACGACCCGCTGACGGGGCTGCCGAATCGGCTGCTGTTCACGGTGCAGCTGCGCAAGGCGCTGACGCAGGCCGAGCGTCACCAGCGCCAGGCGGCGATCATGTTCGTCGACCTCGACCACTTCAAGCGCGTCAACGACACGCTCGGCCATAACGCCGGGGACGAGTTGCTGCGCGTGGTCAGCGCGCGGCTGACCCGTTCGCTGCGTAGCCACGACTCCGTCGCCCGCGGTGGCGGCGAACAGGGCGGCCACAGCATTGCGCGCCTGGGCGGCGATGAATTCATCGTGCTCTTGACCGACGTGCGTCAGGCCGGCGATGCCGCCACCGTGGCCAGCCGCCTGGTGGCGGCGCTGGCCGAGCCGCTGACCTTGCACGGCACCGAGGTCTTCATCGGTGGCAGCGTCGGCGTGGCCATGTACCCCTGCGACGGCACCGACATCGACACCTTGCTGAAGAACGCCGACACCGCGATGTACCGCGCCAAAGCGCAAGGCCGCGGCAGCTTCCAGTTCTACGACCGTTCGATGAACGACCAGGCGCTGGACCGGCTGGTGCTGGAAGCGCGCCTGCGCCGCGCGCTCGACCGCAAGGAGTTCGTGCTGCACTACCAGCCGCGCGTGGAGGTGCGTAGCGGCCGCATCATCGGCGCCGAGGCCTTGATCCGCTGGCAGCACCCCGAGCGCGGGCTGGTGCAACCGGGTGAATTCATCAAGCTGCTCGAAGACACCGGGCTGGTGATACCGGTGGGCGAGTGGGCACTGGACGAGGCCTGCCGCCAGAGCGCGCAATGGATGCGTGCCGGCCTGGGCACGATCCCTATCGCCGTCAACCTGGCCTCGACGCACCTGCGCGAGCGCGGCTTGCCCGATCTGGTGGCCTGCGCGCTGCAGAAACACGCCGTGCCCGTGGGCAGCCTGGAAATCGAGGTCACGGAGTCGATCCTGATGACCGACCCCGAAGTCAGCATCGAGATTGCGCAACGCCTGCACGGCATGGGCGTGCACATCACGATCGACGACTTCGGTACCGGCTACTCCTCGCTGAGTTACCTGAAGCGCTTGCCCATCACGGCGCTGAAGATCGACCGCTCGTTCGTGCGCGATCTCGAAACCGATGCCGACGACGAAGCCATCGTCACCGCCATCATCGTGCTGGCCCATGCGCTGCACCTGAAGGTGGTGGCCGAAGGCGTGGAGACCGAGGCCCAGCTGGCCTTCCTGCGCTCACGCGACTGCGACGAGTTCCAGGGCTTTCTCACCAGCCGCGCGATCGAGCCCGATGCATTCAGAGCGATGGTGCAGCAGCGCCAGGAGCGGCTGAGCGCAGTCGCGCCGTCGAAGTCGCAAGCCGTGCTGTTCGACCAACCCGCCTGACGCACGGCGCCTCGTGGCGTGGCGTGGCATGGCCTTAGCATGTGCGGCCACCATGCTGACGCTGCCCGACATCACCGAGCTCTTCGCCCGCCGCGGCGCCGAACAGTACAGCGGCGAGCCCGTGACGCAACTCGAACATGCGCTGCAAACCGCAGCACGGGCCGAGGCCGCGGGGGCCGATGACGAGTTGATCACCGCCTGCCTGCTGCACGACCTGGGCCATCTGTTGCACGAGCATGGCGCCACGCCCACGCTGCGTGGCGTCGACGATATGCACCAGTACGCCGCGCTGCCCTTTCTGCGCGGGCTCTTCGGTGAACGTGTGCTCGGCGCGATACGGTTGCACGTCGATGCCAAGCGCTACCTGTGCGTCACGCAACCGGCGTATCACGCCGCGCTCTCGGCCGACTCGCAGCGCAGCCTGCTGCTGCAAGGCGGCGTCTTCAGCGCGGCGCAGGCGCGGCACTTCATCGCCTTGCCCGGCGCACTGGATGCCGTGGCCGTGCGCCAGTGGGATGACCAGGCCAAGAGCGCCGACGCGCTGACGCCACCCCTGGCGCATTTCCTTGAGCGCGCCGCGCGCTGCGTTTTGCCGGCGCCGGCGGCGTGAGCTGGGCCATCGTCCTGGCCGTGCTCTGCGGCGCACTCCTGCACGCGGGTTGGAACGCGGTCGTCAAGTCCAGCGGCGACAAAACCGCCGACACCGCGCTGGTGCAGTTCATGGGCACGCTGGTGGCACTGCCGCTGATGCTCTGGCTGGGGCCGCCGCACGCGGCGTGTTGGCCTTTCATCGCGGCTTCGCTGCTATTGCACGTGGGCTACTACGTCGCGTTGGCGGGGGCCTACGAACACGGCGAACTGGGGCTGACCTATCCCATCATGCGTGGCTTTGCGCCGCTGCTGGTGGCGCTGGCCAGCCTGGCGGTGATTGGCGAGGCGCCCAGCGCCGCAGCCTGGCTGGGCATCCTGGGCATCACGCTGGGTGTGGCCATGGTCGGGCTGGCGCACCCGGGCCAGGCCTTGCACCATGGCAAGGCGCTGATGTTTGCCTTCGCCAACGCCGCCATCATTGCCGGCTACACCCTGGTCGACGCCCTTGGCGTGCGTGTGTCAGAGGACGCGCTGCGCTATGTGCTCACGCTCTTTGTGCTCGACGGCTTGCCCTATCCGCTGCTCGTGCTCTGGCAACGTGGCCGCAGCGGGCGGCGCGCCTTGCTGCGCTATGCGCGCCAGCGTTGGCCGGTGGCCACGCTGGCGGGGGTGGCGTCGGCGGTGTCTTACGGCATCGCGCTGTGGGCCATGACGCATGCGCCGGTGGCCAGCGTGGCCGCCTTGCGCGAGACCTCGGTGCTCTTCGCCGTAGTGCTCGGCAGCTTGATGCTCAAAGAGCGCTTTGGCGTGCAGCGTGCGCTGGGCGCGGCGGTCATCGTCGCCGGCATCTTCGCGCTGCGTCTGGGTTGACCTGCGAATCAATGCCACCATGAAACTGCCCAGCCAGGCCCAGGTCATCATCGTCGGCGGCGGCATTGCCGGCTGCGCCACCGCCGACCACCTGGCCAAACTCGGCGTCACCGATGTGCTGCTGCTCGAACAAGGCAAGCTCACCAGCGGTACCACCTGGCACGCCGCGGGCC
>JANLYV010000279.1:0-2147 GCA_031365825.1 Rubrivivax sp.
CGTCGCCGCCCTGCCCGCGCCTGAACGCACGCGCATCGAAGCCTTGCTCGACGGCGTCGGCCGCGCGGCGATGGCCGGCGACGGCGAACAACTGCTGGTGATGCCGCGCCTGGGCACGATCTCGCCCTGGGCCAGCAAGGCCACCGACATTGCACACAACTGCGGCATCGAGGTGCGGCGTATCGAGCGCGTGATCGTCTATCGCCTGCGGTTGAAGACCAGCCTCTTCGGCGCGACCAAGGCCATGAGTGCCGACGAGCGCGAAGCGGTCGCGGCCTGCCTGCACGACCGCATGACGGAAAGCGTGGCCTGGCAGCGTGACGCCGTGCTGCGCCTCTTTGAGCCGCGTGAACCCACGGCGATGGCCCATGTGCCGGTGCTGGCCCAGGGCCGCAGCGCGCTGCAGGCGGCGAATGTCGAGTTCGGCCTGGCGCTGTCCGATGACGAGATCGACTACCTGGTGCACGCCTTCACCCGGCTCGAGCGCGACCCGAGCGACGTGGAACTGATGATGTTTGCGCAGGCCAACAGCGAACATTGCCGCCACAAGATCTTCAACGCTGACTTCACGATTGACGCGCAGGCGCAGCCGCTGTCGATGTTCGACATGATCCGCCACACCGAGAAGAGCAGCCCGCAAGGCACAGTCGTGGCCTACAGCGACAACGCGGCAGTGATGGTCGGCGGGCCGGTGAAACGCTGGGCGCCACAGGGCTTCACCAACGCACCGCTCTACGCCGAGCGCGCCGAGATCAGCCACGTGCTGATGAAGGTCGAGACCCACAACCACCCGACGGCCATCTCGCCATTTCCGGGTGCGGCGACAGGCGCCGGCGGCGAGATTCGCGACGAAGGTGCCACCGGCCGCGGCGCCAAGCCCAAGGCCGGGCTCACAGGCTTCTCAGTCAGCAACCTGCACCTGCCCGGCACCAGCGAACCCTGGGAGCGTCGGCCCATCGGCAAGCCCGAACATATCGCCAGCGCCTTGCAGATCATGACCGAGGGGCCGCTCGGTGGCGCCGCCTTCAACAACGAATTCGGCCGGCCGAACCTGGGTGGCTACTTCCGCGTCTTCGAGGCCGACGTGTCAGGTCAACGTCGCGGTTATCACAAGCCGATCATGATCGCCGGCGGCCTGGGCGCCATTGAGCATTCGCAGACGCACAAGCTGCCCTTCGGCGCCGGAACCTTGCTGGTGCAGCTCGGTGGCCCGGGCATGCGCATCGGCATGGGCGGCGGTGCCGCGAGTTCGATGGCCGCGGGCAGCAACACCGCGGCACTCGACTTCGATTCGGTGCAGCGCGGCAACCCCGAGATCGAGCGCCGCGCGCAGGAGGTGATCAACCACTGTTGGGCGCTGGGCGCGCTGAACCCGGTGCTGGCGATCCACGATGTCGGCGCCGGCGGCCTGAGCAACGCCTTCCCCGAGCTCGTCGACGGTGCTCAGCGTGGCGCACGTTTCGACATGCGCCGCGTGCCGCTGGAAGAAAGCGGCCTGGCGCCGAAGGAAATCTGGTGCAACGAAAGCCAGGAGCGTTACGTGCTGGCCGTCAACCCTGACCTGCTGCCGCTGTTCACGCAGATGTGCGAGCGCGAGCGCTGCCCCTATGCGGTGGTGGGTGTGGCCACTGAGGCGCCGCAGCTGGTGCTGGAAGACGGCCCGGGCGGCACGCGCGCGATCGACATGCCTATGGCCGTGCTGCTGGGCAAGACACCGCGTGTGCACCGCGATGTCACGCGCGTGGCGCGGCAGGAGGCGGCGCTGAACCTCGCCGGCGTCAAGCTCGAACAGGTGGCGCGTGACGTGCTGCGCCATCCCACGGTGGCGAGCAAACGTTTCCTCATCACCATCGGCGACCGCACGGTGGGTGGCTTGAGTCACCGCGACCCGATGGTCGGGCGATGGCAGGTGCCGGTGGCCGATTGCGCCGTGACGCTGGCCGACTTCATCGGCTTTCGCGGCGAGGCCATGAGCCTGGGCGAGCGCACGCCGCTGGCGGCGATCGACGCGCCTGCGTCGGGCCGCATGGCGGTCGGCGAGGCGATCACCAACCTGCTCGCCGCGCCCATCGAGCTCGGCCGCGTCAAGCTGAGCTGCAACTGGATGGCCGCCTGCAGCATCGAGCCGCCGGGCGACGACGCGGCCC
>JANLYV010000322.1:0-1941 GCA_031365825.1 Rubrivivax sp.
TGCCTGTGGGGCGTGACGGGCTTGAAGAAGATGCTCGGCGCGGACGACTCGCTCGACGTCTTCGGTGTTCACGGTGTCGGCGGAATCGTCGGCGCGCTGCTGACCGGTGTGCGCCGCCCACCGCCTGGTGAGCCTGCGCGACGCCTGGCTCAACCCGCCGGAGTGGACTGAGCGTGTGCCCGAGGTTGTGCCGCTGGGCATGAGCGTGTCGCCCTACCCGGACCGAATCCTTGCCAAGCCCGGCTTCGAGAAGGATCTCGCCAAGCGCACGCTGACCAATCTCTACAACCAACGCCCGGCCTGGCTGGCACTTGCCCACGCCACGCTCGACATGGCGGTGGCTGCGGCCTATGGTTGGGCTGACTACACGGCGACGATGCCGGACGAGGAGATCCTGCGGCGACTGCTCGCGCTCAACCTCGCGCGCGCTGCCCAGTCTTCCTGACAGCTGCCATGGAATTTGGGCGACCAGCTACCTACAATTCGCCGACCATGGAAGCGCAACCGCTCACGTTCACGTTGATCGACGAGTCCTCAGGCTACGAGGCATCGCCTGAACGTGTGCGCCTGGCATCGCTGGCCGAGTTCAGCGCTGACGTGGCAATGCTGTTGCGTGGCGCAACTCGCGAGGTGGATCCTGCCAAGCTGGAGGTCGCGGTGCAGTCTGGCTCGCTGGCCATCCGCACCGTGCCGGTGGTCGCAGCGCCTGTGCTGTTCCGCGACCTGCGCTGGCTGCTTGACTCGGAATCGCTGGACACGCTGGATGTCAAGCGACGTGAAGTTTTTGAGCGCTGGCAGAAAGCGGTGCGTCAGGTACGCGGCATGGCCTATCGCATCAGCGCACCGTTTCTGGAGCGGTCGATTGTGGTGAGTGCCGAGTCGGACTATCGCGCCGATGATGCCGATCAGTGGGTACAGGTCGAGCGTTACGTGCATGGGCAGATCGAAGACCTTGGGGGGGCAACACGCGCGAATGCGCACGTGCGGCTTGCGGACGGCACCTTGCTGGCAGTGGCTACCGAGCGCGATGTACTCCGCGACGACCCTGCCAACCGCTTGTACAAGCAGGCCATGCTTCGGATCAAGGCTGAATACAACGTGCTCACGCGCGAGCTGCGCAAGGCGAAGCTGGTCGAGTTCGTAGAGTACGCACCGAGGTTTGATGAGGCAGACATGGCGCGGTTGACACGGCGCGGCGCGCAGGCGTGGAAGGACGTGCCCGACGCCACGGCTTGGGTTGAAGATTTGCGCGGGACGAGCGATTGAACAGCGTTCTGCCCGACACCAGTTTCCTCATCAGTTTGAGTGACCCGGGCGGCCGCATCACGCTGCGGCGCATGGCCACTACCGGGAGTGCATCGAACGGCGCGTACCGATGTTTGTGTCCACGGTGGTGGTGTCGGAGTTCTCGGTGAAGCAGACGATCAACGACCTGCCGATGCGCAACTTCATCGCATTGCCTTTCAACATCGACCACGCCATGGCCTGCGGCCTGCTGGTACGCGGCTCGCCGCGCGATGAGGGCGGTGACCGCGTGCGGGTCAAGGACGACTTCAAACTGATCGCGCAATGCCAGTGCGAGGGCATCAGCCACGTGCTGACTGAAGACGCAGGTAGCTTGGCCAAGTACGTCGATCGCCACCGTGATACAGGGCAGTTGGCAACGCGTTGCGTGTTGTTGCGGGACGGCTTTGACGCCAGCTGGTTCGAGAACGGGCAGTCGCGGTTGCTGCCTTGAACTAGGTTGACGACGAAACGGGCGACTGCTGTCGCCCGTTTTGAAGTGCGGCTTCGCCGAGCACTATTTTGGCTAGGGCCGGGCCTTGCGGCCCTTAACTTCACCGCTCAGCGGCGAAGTTAGCCTTTGCCGGAAGAATGACAAACCGCGCGCTTTGCGCGCGGCGGCCTAGAGGCCGGCTGCGGCGCGCAGCGCCGCAGCTT
>JANLYV010000326.1:0-15469 GCA_031365825.1 Rubrivivax sp.
TCGCCGCCGCCGGCGATGCTGAACGCCGGGCTCGCGGCAATCGCGCGCGCCAGCGTCTCGGTGCCATGGGCGAAGGCGTCGAACTCGAACACGCCCACGGGGCCGTTCCAGACGATGGTGCCGGCCACCATGATCTGCGCCGCCAGCAGCGCCGCGGTTCGTGGGCCTATGTCCAGGATCAGGTCGTCGGCGGCCACGTCCTGCGCCGCCTTGACTGTGGCCACCGCGTCGGCCTTGAACGCCTTCGCCACCACCACGTCAAGCGGGATCGGCACCGCTGCGCCGCGCGCTTTCATCGCCGCGATCACCGCGCGTGCGTCGTCGACGAGGCTGGCCTCGGCCAGGCTCTTGCCTATGGGCAGGCCGGCAGCAAGCATGAAGGTGTTGGCAATGCCGCCGCCGACGATCAGCTGGTCAACCCTGCTCGCCAGGCTTTGCAGGATGGTCAACTTCGTCGAGACCTTGCTGCCGGCGACGATGGCCACGAGCGGGCGTTTCGGGTTGGCCAGGGCTTTGGTCACGGCGTCGATCTCGGCCGCCAGCAGCGGCCCGGCACAGGCCACGGGCGCGAACTGTGCAATGCCGTAAGTGCTGGCCTCGGCGCGATGCGCGGTGCCGAAAGCGTCGTGCACGAAGATGTCGCACAGCGCCGCCATCTTGCGTGCAAGTTGTTCGTTATTTTTCTTCTCGCCGACGTTCATGCGGCAGTTCTCCAGCATCACGAGTTCACCCGGCGCGACGCTCACACCGTCGACCCAGTCGGTCACCAGCGGCACCTCGCGGCCCAGCAGTTCGGCCAGGCGTGCAGCCACCGGCGCGAGCGAGTCGGCTGGTTCGAGTGCACCCTCGCTCGGGCGGCCCAGGTGCGAGGTGACCATCACCGCCGCGCCGGCATCGAGTGCCATGCGGATGCAAGGCACGCTGGCGCGGATGCGCGTGTCTTCGGTGATGCGGCCCTGTTCGTCTTGCGGCACGTTCAGGTCGGCGCGGATGAAGACGCGGCGGCCGGCCACCTGGCCACGGGCGATGAGGTCGGAAAAACGAAGCACGTTCATGGTGGGCGAGGCACAGGAGGGAAGCGAAAAGTGTATGCGCGCGATCAGCGCACGCCCGGCGCAAACTCAGCGCCAGCCCAGTCCGAATTGCAGCGCCCACATCACCGTCATGCCGACGACGATGGTGCCGAGCATGCCGCGGCGCCACAAGTAGTAGGCCGCCCCCGCGGCCGCGGCGAAGAGGCGCGGGTCCTGCCAGGTGCGCACCAGCTGCCCCTGGTACACCAGCACCTCGGGCACGACCACCGCCGCCAGTGCGGCAAGTGGCGCATAGCGCAGGCCCTGGCGCAGCCATGCCGGCAGGGCGATGTCGCGCCGCGGAAAGAGGAAGAAGCCACGCGTGACGACGCTGATGAGCGCCAGGCCGACGATGGTGAGGACGTGGTCCCAGTTCATGGAGTGCTCGTCACGTGGCGTCGTCCGCCGGTGTCGCTTCGCGCGGCGTGCGACGGTCGATGGCCAGCCCCACGAGGATGGCCACAACGATGGCGACGACGATGTTTAGTCGCAAGGGAAGGTCGCGCGCGAGTACCGCCGCCATACCGGCGGCCAGCGCGGCGCCCACCGTCGCCCGATCGAACAGCAGCGAGCAGGTGAACCCCAGCAGGGCCAGCACGCCGGCGAAACCGACATTCAGGTCGGCGGCGATGCCGCCGGCCATCAACATGCCGGCAACGGACCCGACTTGCCACGAACTCCAGTTGACGACCACACCGCCCAGCACATAGGGCACTTGCGCCGGCTCGGGCCGCGGCTCGGGGAAGCGGCGCATGAAGATGACGTAGTTCAGATCAGCCGTCAGGTAGGCCAGAGCGACGCGGCGCCAGCGCGGCAAGTCACGCCAGTAGGGCCGCCACTGTGCGCTGAAGATGACGAAGCGCAGGTTCACACAGGCCGCGGTGGCCCAGATCAGCCAGCCCGGTGCGCCGGCGGCCAGCAGCGGCAAGGCCGCGAGTTGTGCACTGCCGGCAAACACCACCAGCGACATGAAGATGGCCATGGGCAGCGACAGGCCGCTCTTGATCATCGCCACGCCGGTGACCAAGCCCCAGGCAGCGATGCCGGGCGAGACGCTGGACATGTCGATGGCGCCACGTCGAAATTCGGCGTGACGCCATACATCCTGGAAGTTAGGCGCCCACCACCGCATGGCGCCATTGTCCCATCGGGCCTGCGCCCGACGGGCTCGGAGTCAGCGCATTGGCGTGACCGAGCCGCTGCCCATCACCGTCTTGCTGACATCGGTGGCGCCACCGCGGTATTGCACGTCGCCGCTGCCGGCGATGCGCACGTTGAGCGACTTGGCGGCGTGCACTTGCGCGTCACCACTGCCGGCGATGCTGACCTTGACCGCATCGGCCACGAAGTCGGCAAGTGCCGCATCGCCGCTGCCGGCGATGCTCAGCGTGAGCTGTTTTGCACTGCCCTGGCCGCGCACGTCGCCGCTACCGGCGATGCGCACATCCAGCTCGTCGACGGCCACGCCGCGCATACGGATGTCGCCCGCGCCCGACACCGCGATCTTCAGCGCCGTACCCTTCAGGCCATCGATGCTGATGTCGCCAGCGCCCGAGGTCGACACGGCGCCGAGCTTGATGACGTCGACGCTGATCTTGATCTCACGCTGCGGCCGGATGGATTCACCGCGCTTGAAGCGGATGTGCAAGGTGCGGCCGTTCGCGCCTGGCTCGACCACGGTCTCGATCAAGGGCAGCAGGTTGTCTTCGCCGCTGAGGGTCAGCGTCTCCTTGCCGGTCTGGCGCACTTCGAGCTTCATCGAGCCGCTGATGGTGATGGCTTCGAAGTCGCTGACGTTGCGGCTCTCGCTGGCGATGCGGCCCGAACCGGTAGTGGCCGACATCGCCTGCGGCGCACCGACGAACAAGGCCGCCAGCAAGATGAAGGGCGGGAAGTACTTGATCAGGCTGTGGCGGGTGGTCGTGTGCATGGCGGCGTCCTCGGCTGGAATGGACGCGACTGTGCGCGCACCGTGCGGCGCAGGCCAGCGCGCTGTGATGGGTTGCCCGAGGCGCCGACGAAAGGTCAGCTCGGCGGCACCAGCCGAACGTGGCTGACGTGCAGCGACGCGCGCCCGTCGGAACTAATGCTTGGCGACGCGCTCGCCGTTGACATGCGACTCGGCGGTGTCGCTCTTCTCGGCGCCGGGTTGCGGCGCCACGGCTTCGATCTTGTTTTCGCGCATGTAGTCGTTCATCTCGCGCCAGCCGGCGAAGACGGCGGCCTTGTCGGCCTTCTTGTTCATGGCGTAGCAGTCTTCGATGGCGCGGCCGGCATGGCGGCAAGCGCCGCCCACCGCTTTGCCCTCGGCCTCACGCCGGGCGGCTACGGCACTGGCCGCTTCGATGCCGAGCTGGTCGCAGCCGACAAGCAGCAACGTGAGACAGGTCAGCGTGAGGGGCAGGCGCAGCATGTTCGGGCGTTCGAGCACAGTGGGATCAATGCCCGGTTATCGGCCGCGGCTGAAGCGGACTTGAACGCGAACGGATTCAGCCCGGCAACACCGTGCCGGCGCTCAGACCGTGGCTCCGCAGGAAGACGGCTGTGGGCTGGCGTTTGGCGCCCGGCGCCTGCAACTCCAGCAGTTCGAGTGCGCCTTCGCCGCAGGCCACCGCCAGGCGGTCGGCCGCCGGTTGCAGCACGGTGCCGGGTGCCGCCGTCATGTCCGTCAGCGCCCGTGCGCGCCACAGCTTGACGTGCACACCTCGGTGCAGGAAATGCGCGCCCGGCGTCGGATCGAAAGCGCGCACCTGGCGCTCCAGCAGCGCGGCCGGACGCGACCAGTCGATCAGCGTCTGCGCCTTCTCCACCTTGTGCGCGTAGGTCGCGCCCGACGCCGGCTGTTCCCGCGGGCGCAGGGCGCCCGTCTCGGCGTCGGCCAAGGCCTGCACGATGAGCCTGGCGCCCAGCGCGGCGAGGCGTTCGTGCAGGCTGCCGGTGCTGTCGTCGACGTGGATGGGTTCGCGCTGGGTAAGCAGCATCGGCCCAGTGTCCAGGCCGGCGTCCATCTGCATGATGGTGATGCCGGTCTGGGTGTCGCCAGCCTCGATGGCGCGGTGGATCGGCGCCGCCCCGCGCCAGCGCGGTAGCAAGGAGGCATGGATGTTGAGGCAGCCCAGGCGCGGCGCAGCCAGCACCCAGGGCGGCAGGATCAGGCCGTAGGCCGCCACCACCATCACATCGGGCGCGATGTGCGCGAGCAGCGCCTGCGCCGCCCGCGCGTCATCGGGGAACTTGCCGTCCAGGCGCAGGCTGCGTGGCTGTGCCAGCGTCAGGCCATGGGCTAGCGCAAAGGCTTTGACCGGCGAGGCGTGCAGCTTCAAGCCTCTGCCAGAGGGGCGGTCCGGCTGAGTGAGCACCAACGGCAGCTGATGCCCGGCGCCGTCGATGGCAGCCAGCGCCTGGCCGGCGAAATCCGGCGTGCCGGCAAATACAACCCTCATCGCGCGACCCTCAGCCTGACCCTCAAGCCGCCACCCTCAAGCCGGCTCGCGCGCTTTTTTGAGCATGCGCGTGCGGATGCGGTCGCGCTTGAGCGAACTCAGGTACTCGACGAAGACACGGCCGACCAAGTGGTCCATCTCGTGCTGCACGCACACCGCCAGCAGGCCTTCGGCGTCGAAGCTGAAGGCCTCGCCCTCGCGGTCGAGTGCGCGCACGCTGACACGTGCGTGCCGCGTCACCTTGTCATAGGTGGCCGGCACCGACAGGCAGCCTTCTTCGACCAGGCTCATCTCGTCGCTGCGCGCGGTGATCTCGGGGTTGATCAGCACCAGTGGCGCGTCGCGCCGCTCGGAGGTGTCGATGACGATCAGGCGCTCATGCACGTCGACCTGGGTGGCGGCCAGGCCCACACCGTCGGCCACGTACATGGTCTCAAGCATGTCGGCCACCAGCGTGCGAATGCGCGCGTCCACGGCGGCCACCGGTTTGGCCACGGTGTGCAGGCGCAGGTCGGGGTAACGAAGGATGGTCAATTGAGCCATGGCGGGAAACGCAACGAGAGTTGGCAGACGCCGCCGCCGGCACCTTCGCAACACCACGAAACAGCTGTGGATGAAGCGCAACGCCCGGGCCGGTTCGGAGGCAGTTTCAAGGGCGTCATGGCAGACAGTTTCATTGCGGCATCAAGGGTTTACGGGCAGAATCTCCCGCGCCGTATGAAGTGTGTGGTGCCCCTCCCGCGGCCGTTTCAGGCGCAGCGTGCGGGGCCATATTGTGGCATCGCGACCGATACCCATCCGGATGCCGAACTCGATACCGAATTGATTCCCGGGAGACCCGCTCCATGACGCCTAGCGATCGCCGCTGCTCCAACGCGCCCAGCCTGCCACGCAGGCCGCCTGCGCTGGCATTCACCCTCGCGTTCGGTGCCGCCGCACTATGGGCCACGGGCACGGCCGGCGCTGCCGAGCCAAACTTCCCCATCAGCGCGCAGCAGCGCGGCACCGCGCAACAGGTGGCACAGGCCGGCGTGCCGCTGTCGGAGCTGGCGCCCAACGCCCCCGATTCGCACACCGTGCAACGCGGCGACACGCTGTGGGGCATCTCCAAACTGTTCCTCACCAGCCCCTGGCGCTGGCCCGAGCTGTGGGGCATGAACCTGGACCAGATCCGCAACCCGCACCTGATCTTCCCGGGCCAGGTGCTGGTGCTGGAAAAGTCAGGTGGCCGCGCGCGGCTGCGCGTGGGCCAGGCGCCGGCAGGGGCGCCGCCCACCAACACCGTCAAGCTCTCGCCGCGCGTGCGCAGCGAACTGCTCGACAACGGCGCCATCGCCTCGATTCCCCTGCACCTGATCGGCCCCTTCCTGAACGAGGCCGTGGTCTTCAACGCCGGCGAGATGGACAGCGCGCCACGCATCGTGGCCACCCAGGAAGGCCGTGTGATGGTTTCGCGCGGCGAGACCGCCTACGTGCGCGGCAACCTCGCCGGTGCACGTGACTTCCGTCTCTTCCGCGAACCCAAGGCGCTGCTCGACCCCGACACGCGCGAAGTGCTCGGCTTCGAGGGCGTGTACGTCGGCACGGCACAGCATGTGCGCGAAGGCCAGGGGCGCACCGGCGCGGTGATCGACCCAGCGGTGGTGGTGCCGTCGACCTTCACCGTCAGCAGCACGCGGCTCGAAGCCGGTGTCGGTGACCGCCTCTCGCCCGTGCCGCAGCAAGAGCTCTCGGCCTTCGCGCCGCGGGCACCGAATGCGCCGGTGGGCGGCCGCATCATCTCGCTCTACGGCGATGCCATCACCGCCGGCCAGAATCAGATCGTGGCGCTGAACCGTGGCGCCAAAGACGGTCTCGAGCGCGGCCATGTGCTCGCGCTGTGGCGTGCCGGCGTGAGCACGGTCGACACCACCGTGACACCGCGCCAGGCGATGCAATTGCCTGACGAGCGCCATGGGCTGCTGTTCGTCTTCCGCGTCTTCGAGCGTGTCTCGTACGCGCTCATCCTGCAGGTGAAAGACCCGGTGCAGGCGGGCGACCGCTTCACCCAGCCTTAGGTCGCGGGCGCCGGAGCCGTCGTCGTGCTCGACCGCGGCGAATTCGCCGCCTGGTTTCGGCTGCTGGAAACACCCGGTGTCGGCCGCGACACCGCGCGCGCCTTGCTCGCGGCATGTGGCGGGCCTGAGCAGGTGCTGTCCGCCCCGAGCGCGCAATTGCGCGAGTTCGCCGGGCCGACCGTGGCGCAGGCACTGGCGCGCGCGCCCGACACCTTTGCCGGCCGCCTCGAAGCGGCGTTGGCGTGGTGGGACGGCGGTGACGATCGCGTCGTCATCACGCTCGGTGACGCGGCATACCCACCGGCGCTGTTGCAGTCACCCGACCCGCCGCTGCTGCTGTACGTGCAAGGCATGTTGCCGCTGCTGGCATCCGACTCGGTGGCCGTGGTCGGCAGTCGCAGCGCCAGTGCGCAAGGCCTGGACCACGCGCGCGCGTTTGCGCAGGCCCTGGCCGAGGCGGGGTACGCAGTGGTCTCGGGCCTGGCGCTTGGTATCGACGCGGCGGCGCACGAAGGCGCACTGGCCGCCGCTGGCGGCAAGACGATGGCCGTGGTGGGTACCGGCCTGGATCGCGTCTACCCCAGCCGACATCGCGCGCTGGCGCGCCGCGTCGTCGAGCGGGGTGCGCTGGTGAGCGAGTTCGCGCCTGGCACGCCAGCGCTGCCCGAAAACTTTCCGCAGCGCAACCGCATCATCGCCGGCCTGGCGCGCGGCACGCTGGTGGTGGAAGCGGCGCTGCGTTCGGGCTCGCTCATCACGGCGCGGCTGGCGAGCGAGGCCGGGCGCGAGGTCTATGCCGTGCCGGGCTCGATTGGCAGCGACAAGTCACGCGGCTGCCATGCGCTCATCCGTCAAGGCGCGATGCTGGTCGAATCGGCGCAGGAGATCGTCGACGACCTGCGCGGCAGCCGCAGCGCCGTGACTGCGCCAACAGCTGCCGACGGCGGCACGCCAAGCGAGCGCCGCGACCCCTTGCTCGACGCCCTGGGCGGCGACCCGCAGAGCATCGACAGCCTGATGGCGCGCACCGGCAGCAGCGCCGGCGAACTCGCGGCGCGCTTGCTTGAACTGGAGCTGCAAGACCTCGTCGCGCGGTTACCCGGTGGGCTTTATCAGCGGCGCTGGCGCGGCTGAAAGGTGCTCGGCCGCAGCCCACCATCCAGCTCCTGCGGCCGAACCCCTCGGGTATAGTGACCGCATGTTTGACGTGCTCGTCTACCTCTACGAGAACTACTGGCGCCCTGACGCCTGCCCCGACGTCGACCAGCTCAGGCGCAAGCTCAGCGCCGTGGGTTTCGAATCCGATGAGATCGCCGACGCGCTGAAATGGCTCGACGGCCTCGCCGAAGCCGCCCCGGCCTGCGACGAAAGTGCGCCCAGCAGCAGCATGCGCGTCTACAACGAAGCCGAGCAGGAGTTGCTCGGCACCGAGTCGATCGGCTTCATCGCGTTCCTTGAATCGGCAGGCGTGCTGCCACCACCGATGCGCGAAATGGTGGTCGACCGCGCCATGGCCGTGGGCAGCGGCCCGATGGACCTGGACGACTTGAAGATCATCGTGCTGATGGTCTTCTGGAGCCTCGGGCGCGAGCCCGACGCGCTGGTGCTCGACGAACTTTTCGTCGCGCCTGAAGAGCGCGTCATTCACTGACGCGCCTCGGTCGGCGCGCTGCCCTTCAGCGCAGCTGCACCAGATCCCACAGGTTGCCGTACAGATCGGCGAACACCGCCACCGTGCCATAGGGCTCGTTGCTTGGCCCACGCACGAACGTCACGCCGCGCGCGCGGTAGGCATCGTGGTCGCGCTGGAAGTCGTCGGTATAGAGGAACATGAAGACGCGGCCGCCGGTCTGGTTGCCGATGCGGCTACGCTGTTCGTCGTTGGCGGCACGCGCCAGCAGGATGCGCGTCGCACTGCCGGGCGGGCACACCACCACCCAGCGTTTGGCCTGCGCCAGCACCTCGCTGTCTTCGATGAGCTCGAAGCCGAGTGTGCCAACGAAGTAGGCGATGGCCTCGTCGTACTCGCGCACCACCAACGCCACCATGTTCAGGCTCTGCGTCATGCCGTCTCCTAGAGCTTCAGTTCCAGCGCCACGCGCCAGTTGACGTAGGTCGTGGCCAAGGTGCTGGAACGTTCGCGCACGCCGCCGCTGTCGAGCACATTGCTCGACAGGTAATCCTCCGGCGCGATGTTGCTGACGTTGAGTCGCAGCTGCACGGCCGGGTTGAAGACCCACAGCCCGTAAGCGTCGAACTGGCGTTTGCTGCCGGCCGTCAGCGCCTGCAGCTCCGACACCTGCGTGCGGTAGCCCGGCGTCCAGTTGACGCTGGCGCCCAACGTAAGCGGGGTGCCGCGGAAGCGGTAGTCGGCGCCGAAGTTGGCGGTTGCATGGGGTTGCTGGTCGAGCCGGTTGTCCGGGCCGGGCACCGTCAAGACTTTCGAGCGGTAGAGGCTCAGGTTGGAGCGCAGCTCGACATGGGGTGCGTCGCTGAAGGCCTGGTCGAGCCGAAACTTGGCTTCGAGCTCGATGCCATAGGTGTTGGCGTCACCGACGTTCTGCGGCCGCGAGACGTAGCGCGGCACCGGGCTCCAGCTGACGCTTTCCAATGCCGTGACATTGCGGATGTAGTCCTTCAAACGCCGCGCGAAGAGGTTGGCGCTGAGGACCCCGCCGTCGGGCAGGTAACGCTCGAAGGCGACATCGATGCCTCGGGCCAGCTCGGGTTGCAGCAGCGGGTTGCCGGCGCGGTCGGGATTGGTCGGGATGTTGGCCCCCCCCACCGGGTAGCGGCTGGAAATGGTCGGCCGCGCAATCAGGTTCTGCAGCGTCGGCGACTTGTAGCTTCGCGTCAGGCTGAAGCGCACCTGGTCGCGGATTTTCGGGTCGGGCTTCCAGACGGCGTGCAGAAGCGGCGTGAGCACCTTGCTGCGGTTGGTGGGCGAAGGTCCGTCGCCCGCGTCGCCTTGTGTCGTGATGCCTTCCCAGCGCAGCCCGGCGTGCGCCGCCCAGTTGGTATTCACCTGCCATTCGTCCTGCGCAAAAAGGGCGATGCGCCGGCTCGTGGCCTGCAGCGATTCATCGAACTCGGTCAGCAGCGGCACGCCGTCTTGCAGGGTGCGCCGCGTCTGGTCGCGTCGCAGGCTCTCGAGCTCGAAGCCACTGACCAAACTGTGGTCGTTCTGGAGCAGCTTGCTCGCCTTGCCGCTGAGCGTGACGCTGCGTTCGCGGCTGCTCGAATCGTCGTCAATGGTGCGCAGCAACGCGCCTGCGAGGCTGCGCTCCTGCCGCAGCGAATGGTTCGCGCCACGTGCGTCGGCCAGGCCGCCGTTGAGCTCGAGACGCAGGCCTTCGCCGACGCGCGTGCGCCAGTTGCCGTTCAGGCGCGCCGAGGTGAAACGGCTGTCGCTGGCGGTCTCGCCCACGTCGTACAAGGGCGGCGTGCTGCCAATGGGCTGCTGCAGGTCGAAACGAAACTTCGACTCGGCGCGTGTGGTGAACAGCACTGGCACCAGCATCAGCATGTCGCCGCCTTCACCGCGCCACTGCAGGCGCGACGTGAGGTTCAGGCCGATGCGGTTGTCGTCGCTTTGGGTGTGGTCGACCTGCTGGCGCGTGATGGCACCGCTGGCGATTTCCTCGTCGACCGTGGTCGTGGTGGTTTGTGATCGCCGCCGGCCGTTGAAGGCCGAGGCCGAGAGGTTGTAGATGAAGTTGTCGATGCTGTCGTTGTGCGTCCAGCTGATGCCCGGCGACAGGCGGCCGTTCTCGTATCCCGCGCCCAGCCGCACATCGTTCAGGCGCAGCTTGAAGCCTTCGCGCGTGACGATGTTGATGGTGCCGCCGATGGCGCGCGCGCCGGTCTCGGCGGTGGGCGCGCGAAAGATCTCGATGCGCTCCAGCTGTTCGGGTGTCAGCGACTCGATCGAAAAGCCCTGCGGCGCACGCTGGCCGTCGATGAGGATCTGCGTGTAGCCCGCACCCAGCCCGCGCATGCGTGGTGGCCCGCCGCGGCCGGGCGGGCCTTGGGTGGTGACGCCGGGCAGGCGCTTCAACACCTCGCCCACCGTGCTGTCGCCGAAGCGTTCGATCTCTTCGCGGCCGATGACGATCTTGGCCGCGGTGGACTGGCGCCGCTGGTCGGCGTCACCTTCGCGGCCGCCGGTGATGTCGACGCGTTGTGGTGCGGCGGTTGCCCTTGGTGCCGGTGCGCTGGCCGCCGACGCCGCGGGTGCGGCTGCAGTAGCGGTGCTCGCGCTGGGTGCTGATTGAGCGAACAGCGATTGCGCCGTGACCAAGGCCAGGGCGCTGCACAACAGGTGGTGGGGCTTCACCGAAAGCATTGTCACTGCGGCTTGCAAAGTTTCGTTTCGCACGCTGGGACTTGGCCGGACATTCACGCGCCTGCAACGGGCTTGCACGCATGTCTGCAGCGTGCCGCCGCCACGACAATTCACCTCCCCACAGGAGGACACCCATGGATCAGGTCAAACAAGGCACCGACGCCTTGTTCATCTTGCTCGGCGCCATCATGGTGCTGGCGATGCACGCGGGCTTTGCCTTCCTCGAACTCGGCACCGTGCGCAAGAAGAACCAGGTGAATGCGCTGGTGAAGATCCTGGTCGACTTTTCGGTCTCGACCATCGCCTACTTCTTCATCGGCTACAGCCTCGCCTATGGCGTGAGCTTCTTCAGCGGCGCCGAGACGCTGGCGGCGAAGAACGGCTATGACCTGGTGAAGTTCTTCTTCCTGCTGACCTTTGCCGCGGCCATCCCGGCCATCGTCTCCGGCGGCATTGCCGAGCGGGCGCGCTTCGGCCCGCAGTTGATCGCCACCGCCGTGCTGGTGGGCTTCATCTACCCGTTCTTCGAAGGCATTGCGTGGAACCAGGCGTTCGGTGTGCAGGCCTGGCTCAAGGCCACGACCGGCGAAGAGTTCCACGACTTCGCCGGCAGTGTGGTGGTGCACGCCGTAGGTGGCTGGGTCGCGCTGGCCGCCGTGCTGCTGCTGGGTGCGCGCACCAACCGTTACCGCAAGGACGGTGCGATGAGCGCGCATCCGCCGTCGAACATCCCGTTCCTGGCGCTGGGCGCGTGGATCCTGGCGGTGGGCTGGTTCGGCTTCAACGTCATGAGCGCGCAGACCATAGCCAAGATCTCGGGCCTGGTGGCCGTGAACTCGCTCATGGCCATGGTCGGCGGCACGCTCGTCGCCACGCTGATGGGTCGCAACGACCCGGGCTTTGCCTACAACGGGCCATTGACCGGGCTTGTGGCGGTGTGCGCCGGCTCCGACCTGATGCACCCGCTGGGCGCCCTCGTCACCGGCGGTGTGGCTGGCGCGATCTTCGTGCTGATGTTCACCTGGACGCAGAACCGCTGGAAGATTGACGACGTGCTCGGCGTCTGGCCCATGCACGGCCTGTGCGGCGCCTGGGGCGGCATCGCCTGCGGCATCTTCGGCGCGAAGAGCCTGGGTGGACTTGGCGGTGTGAGCCTGGGGGCGCAGGCCATCGGCACCTTGATGGGCGTGGCCTGGGCGCTGCTGGGCGGTGTCGTGGTCTACGGCTTGCTGAAGTTCACCTGCGGCATCCGCATGTCGGCCGAGGACGAGCACGAAGGTGCGGACCTCTCGATCCACCGCATTGGCGCCACGCCGGAGCGCGAGGCGAGCTGGTAATGACGGCCGCTGCTGCCAGCTATGCGGCAGCGCGGCAACCCTTCGTGAATCAGGCGGCCGCGCGGTACCCGCGCGGTATTGCCGCCAACAAGCGCTGCGTGTACTCCTGCTTCGGTGCGGCCAGGATCTCGGCCGCACTCGCCTGCTCGACCACGATGCCGTCTTTCATCACCAGTACCTCGTCGCTGATGAAGCGCACCACGGCCAGGTCGTGGCTGATGAAGACATAGGCCAGGCCGAGTTCGTCCTGCAGGTCCTTCAGCAGGTTCAGCACCTGCGCCTGCACCGACACGTCCAGCGCCGACACCGCTTCATCCAGCACCAGCACTTCTGGGTCGAGCGTGAGGCAGCGCGCAATTGCCACGCGCTGGCGCTGGCCGCCGGAAAATTCGTGCGGGTACTTGCCAAACGCGCGGCCGTCGAGGCCAACCTTTTCGAGCAGCGCCCGTGCGCGCTGTTCACGCTCGTTGATGTCGGCGCCGATCTTGTGGATGGTCATCGGCTCGACCAGCGTCTGTCCGATGGTGAAGCGCGGGTTGAGGCTGGCATAAGGGTTCTGGAAGACGATCTGGATGCGCCGGCGCAGCACCTGGCGCTCGGCCTGCGCCATCGTGAGCAGGTTGCGCCCGTCGAACAGCACCTCGCCGCCTGTGGGTTCGTGCAGCCGCAGCAGCGTCAAGCCCATCGTCGTCTTGCCCGAGCCCGATTCGCCCACCACCCCGAGCGTATGGCCGCGCCGCAGCTTGAAGTTCACGTCCTGCACGGCCTTGAATTCGCGCTTGCCGAAGAGCCCTTCGCGCAGCCAGAAACTCTTGGCCAGTGCGCGCACTTCCAGCAGCACCGGCGCGTTTGGATCCTTGGTTTGCCCGGCTTGCCGCGCCGCGCGGCCGGCGATGTGGTCGTCGATGACCATCAGCCGCGCCGCCGTGCCGTCCAGGCTGGGCCGGCAGGCAAGCAAGGCCTTGGTGTAGTCGTCCTGCGGCGCCGAGAAGATGCTCGCCACGGCCGCCTGTTCGCGCACGATGCCATGGCGCATCACGACCACGCGATCGGCAATCTCGCCCACCAGGCCGAGGTCGTGGCTGATGAAGAGCACGCTCATGCGGTGGCTGCTCTTGAGCTTGGCCAGCAGTTCGAGGATCTGGCGCTGGATGGTCACGTCCAGCGCCGTCGTCGGCTCGTCGGCGATCAGCAGCTTGGGCTCGCACGACAGCGCCATGGCGATCATCACGCGCTGCTGCTGGCCGCCCGACATCTCATGTGGATACGAGTTCAAGCGCCGCTTCGGCTCGGGGATGCCGACCTCGTTCAGCAGTTCTTCGGCCCGCGCCATCGCCGCACGCCGCCCCATGCCCATGTGCTTGACCAGCGGCTCGACGAGCTGCTGGCCGACACTGAACACCGGGTTGAGCGACCCCATCGGGTCCTGGAAGACGCAGGCGATGTCCTTGCCGCGCAGCGCCTGCAGCTCCTTCAGGTTCGCCTGAAGAAGATCGCGGCCTGACCACAAAATCGTCCCCTGCCGTTCGGCGTTATCGGGCAGCAGGTTGAGGATGGACATCGCCGTGACGCTCTTGCCCGAACCCGACTCGCCGACCAGCGCGACCGTGGTGTTCTCGGGGATGTCGAAGCTGACGCCTTTGACGGCATCGGCGCGTTCGCCGCGGCCCATGCGGAAGGCGACGTGCAGGTCCTGGATCGACAACAACATGCTCACTCCAGACCCCGCAGCTTCGGGTCGAGCGCATCGCGCAGCGCGTCGGCCATCAACGAGAACGCCGTCACGAACACTGCCATGAAGAGCGTCGCCGCGGCCAGCTGCCACCAGTGGCCGAGGATGAGTTCACTCTGCGCTTCGGCCAGCATCGTGCCCCAGCTCACCTGGTCGACCGGCACGCCCAGGCCCAGGTACGACAGGATGACCTCGGCCTTGATGAAGCCCACCACCAAAAGCGACATGCGCACCAGCACCACGTGGCTGACGTTGGGCAGGATGTGACGGAACATGCGGCTCGCCGACGAGGCGCCGATGGCTTCGGCCGCGCGCACGTACTCGCGGCTGGAATGTTTGATGAACTCGGCGCGCACCTGGCGGTACATGCCAGCCCAGCCGGTGAGGCCGAGGATCAGCACGACGTTGGTGACGCCGCGCTGGTTCAATGCTGCGGCGATGGCGAAGATCAAGAGGAGGTTGGGGATGGCCTCGATGACGTTGTACAGCCCCTCGAGAAAGTCACCGATCTTGCCGCCGAAGAAACCCGCCGTCGCGCCGAGCAGGGTGCCGATGAGCGTGGCCACCACGGCCGCGAGCACGCCGACGAAGACCGAGACCTGCGTGCCCTTGATGGCCTTGGCCAGCACGTCGCGGCCGAGGCGGTCGCCGCCCAGCGCCAGCGTCGTCGCCTTGGGCACTTCTTCGGTGGCGAACTTCTTGGCGCGCTCTTCCCATTCCTTGTAGCGCGGCGCCAGCGGGTCGATGTCGGACAGGTCGACGTTGGGACCCTTGGGCACTTCGATGGTGCTTGCCACCTGCGCCGCGCCAGGGCCGAGGAAGGTGGGCGGCGCGTTCGGCACGCCCAGTTCTTTCTGCCAGTCGCCTGCGATCAGGCCGAGTGAGGCGAGCAGGATGATGACGAGGAAGAAGCCGACCACGAGCATGGCCCAGAAGCCGACACGGTCGGACTTGAAGCGCCGCCAGGCCGCGTGCCAGACCCCCTCCGAATGCTGGTTAGCATCATTCATGTCGACCCCTCGCCCGATGGGTACATCGGTCGATCCCCCGAGGGGATGCGGGCCGGCTTGGGAGCGGCCGGGCGCTCGGCCCGCAGGCGTCTCAGCGCTCATTTCAATACCACCCGTGGATCGACCAGCTTGTACATGATGTCGGTCAACAGGTTCACGGTCATCGTGATCACCGCCAGGTAGATCGTCACCGCCTGGATGACGGGATAGTCACTGCGGTTCACCGCCAGCAGCACCTCGCGGCCAAGCCCGGGGATGGAGAAGAAGACCTCGATCAGGAAGGCGCCGACGAAGATGCCCGGCAGCGCCAGGCCGATGTTGGTCAGGATCGGGATCATGGCGTTGCGCAGTACATGCTTGAAGAGCACCGTGCCTTCGGTCAAACCTTTGGCGCGCGCCGTGCGCACGTAGTCCTGGCCGAGCTCGTCGAGCAGGAAGCTGCGGTACAGCCGCGTCTGCGGCGCCACACCCA
>JANLYV010000338.1:0-23836 GCA_031365825.1 Rubrivivax sp.
GAGCACGTAGCCACGCAGCTGGGGGTTGATGGCGAAGGCGTCGTCGAGCGCACCGCGCAAGGTGCTGGCGCTGCTTTGCACCTCGGGCGTGGTGGTGAAGCGGCGCAGTTGCGGTGTGAACAGCAGCTTGGGCATGGCCGCGATGATGCGCGAGCGCCCCGGGCGTGCATCCGAAGTTTCCCGACCGTGACAATGCCGGCCACGATGAATCCAGGCGCCGTCTACGCTGCCTTCGCGTTCGTGACGTGGGGCCTGTACCCGCTGTACTTTCGCCTGCTGGCTTCGGTGTCGGCATTCGAGCTGGTGTTGCAGCGCGCGCTGTGGTCGCTGATCGTCATCACCCTCGTGCTCGCCTGGTTGCAGCGCTGGTCGTGGATCGTGACGCTGCGGCGCGAGCCGCGGCAGCTGTGGCGCTACGCCGCCAGTGCCTTGCTCATAGCCGGCAACTGGCTGCTCTACGTCTGGGCCGTGGTGCAAGGCCATGTGCTCGAAGCCAGCCTGGGCTACTTCATCAACCCGCTCTTCAACGTCGCCCTGGGCGTGCTCGTGCTGCGCGAACGGCTGAGGCCGGCGCAGTGGCTGGCGGTGGCGCTGGCCGCACTGGGGGTGGCCTGGCTCACCTTCGCCGCCGGGCGGCTGCCCTGGGTGGCCCTCTCGCTGGCGGCGATGTTTTCGCTTTACGGCCTGGTGCGCAAGACGGCGCGGCTGGGTGCGCTGGAAGGCCTTTCGGTCGAGACTGCCTTGCTGGCCATCGTCGCCTTGCCGGCGCTGGCCTGGTGGACGTTGCACCATGACGGCGCCTTGCTGCGCGGCGACACCACGCTGGTGGCGTGGCTGGCGCTGTCGGGGCCGTTGACGGTGCTGCCGCTGCTGCTGTTCACCGCCGCGGCGCGCCGGCTGACGCTGGCCACGCTGGGTGTGTTGCAGTACATCTCGCCGACGCTGCAGTTCGTGCTCGGGGTGTGGATCTTCGGCGAGGCTTTCGACCACACACGCCTGGTCGGCTTCATGCTGATCTGGGCGGCGCTGCTGGTCTACAGCGCCGACGCGCTGGGCCTGGGCCGGGCGCGGCACGTTTCACAATCGAAGACCTGAGCCACCGCCGGAGCCCCCATGTCCCAGCCGCACAAGCCCGCCGCAACGCCGCCGCTTCAAGCCCTGGGCAAGGACGTGCTCGACGCCTTGCGCAGCGGCGAGTACCTGAGGGCCATCAAACTGTTGCGGCAACAGCCGGGCATGGACCTGAAGCAGGCCAAGGACATGATCGATGCCGCGCGCGCGCAACTGCAAACCATGACACAGGGCTACGCGAACAACGCGACGCAGGCCCCGCACGCACCGCAAGCGCCACCCTTGCCCGAGCTGCACCAGCGCCCCGGCCTCGCGCCGGGCGAAGTGCCGCGCGGCGCCGACTCGGCGCTGTGGTGGATCGTGCTCGCCGTGGCCGCGTTTGCCGCCTGGTACCTGCTGCGCCGCGGCGGCTGAAGGCAGACACCATGCCCGCCCTCACCGACCCGCGCGTGGACGCCTACATCGCCAAGTCCGCCGCCTTCGCGCAGCCGCTGCTTGCCCACTGGCGCCATACCGTGCACCAGGCCTGCCCCGGCTGCAGCGAGACCCTCAAATGGGGCATGCCGTTCTTCATGCACGACGGGCGCATCCTGGCGCAGATGGCGGCGTTCAAGGCGCATTGCGCCTTCGGCCTGGGCCATGGCACGCAGGTCGTGAACCTCGGCCTTTCGCAAGAGGCGATGGGCCAGTTCGGCCGCGTCACCCGCCTGGCCGAGCTGCCGCCCAAGCGCGCGCTGCTGGCCTTGCTGAAACAGCAGCAGGCCTTGCTCGACGCTGGCGTTGCGCGGCCGCGTGCGCCCAAGAGTGGACCCGGAAGCGGTGCGCCGAAGCCACCACCTGTGCTGCCCGAGGACCTGGCGGCCGCGCTGAAGGCCCACGCCGCCGCGCGCAAGACCTTCGCCGCCTTCTCGCCCAGCCATCAACGCGAGTACATCGAATGGATAGTGAGCGCCAAGCGTGCGGAGACCCGCGCCAGGCGGCTGGCGCAGACGCTGGCGCAACTCGAAGAAGGCAAGACGCAGAACTGGAAGTACGAGCGGCGCGCGCCTTGATTACAGCGCCACGCTGACGCACCAGCGTGGCCGCGCCGACCTGCTGCGTGCGGCCGGCGCAGTCGAAGCCGACCGTGCCAGCGGTGACGAAGAACGACTCGTCCCAGGGGTGGCTGTGCGGCGGCGGGCCGCCGCCTTCATCACCCCGCTGCAGGGTGATCTCGTAGGCCAAGGTCGCCGTCTTCGGCGCGAGCACGGTGATCTGCACGCCCAGCACATCCGGGGTGCGCGGGTACTGCTCGGGGGTCATGACAAAAGCTTGTGGGTTCATCCGGTTCTCCTAACAAAGCAAACACGTTGACCGGCCCGCGGAAAGTTGCGCCAGCAGCGCCCGGGCCAGGCGCAGGCTGTGGCCGAAAGCGCTGCCGACAGTGCTGCGCTCGCCGCCCACGCCCGGCCCGTTGCCCGTGCCGGGGCCGAAGTGGCTCAGGTCCAGGTCCAGGCCGGGCAGCGGCGTGACGATGGCGGCGCGGTCGGTCGCGTGGTCGAGCAGGACACCGGCCCACACGCCCAGCGCCAGCACCCCTGCGCAGTCGCGCGGGCAGGCGGCCGACTGGTTTCGCCGCCACGGTTGAGCGCGTGTGATGCGGGCGGCGCCACTGGCGGCAGAATGCGCTGCACCCGAATGCCGACATCAGGCACATCCGCGATGGCCACCGCCACGCCGTGCCCAGGTCGAACCGATCAAGGAGACCTTCGATGGCCCTCGACTTCAAAGGCAAGCGCATCATCGTCACCGGCGGCAGCAAAGGCATTGGCCGCGCGGTAGCGATGGCCTTTGCGCGCGCGGGTGCGGCGGTGTCGATCTGCGCCCGCGGCGAAGCTGCGCTGCAGGAGGCGCACGATGACATCGCCGGCATTGGCGCCCGTGCCCATTCGGCGCTGTGCGACCTGGCCGACGGCGCCGCTGTCACCGCCTACGTCGCCAAAGCTGCGGCCGCGCTGGGCGGCATCGACGTGCTGGTGAACAACGCCTCTGGTTTCGGCATGGGCGACGATGAAGCCGCCTGGACCGCCGGCATGGCCGTGGACATGATGGCTGTGGTGCGCGCGTCGCACGCGGCCACACCCTTCCTCAAGGCGGCGCCGGGGGCCAGCATCGTCAACATCAGCTCGATCTCGGGCTACCGCCCGAGCGTGCGCGCGCCCGCCTACGGTGCGGTGAAGGCCGCGCTGATGCACTACACCACCAGCCAGGCGGCGATGCTGGCGCGCCAGGGCGTGCGCGTGAACGGCATCGCGCCGGGCTCGATCGAATTCCCCGGCGGCACCTGGGAGCAGCGCCGCATCGCCGGTGATGCGCTCTACACGCGCGTGCTGCAAAGCGTGCCCTTTGGCCGCCTGGGCACGCCTGACGAGATCGCCGAGGTCGCGACCTTCCTCGCTTCGGCCCACGCACGCTGGATCACCGGGCAGACGATCGTCGTCGACGGCGGCCAGATGCTGGGCGTGTGAAGACCCTGCCAACGCCTGGCGCCTAACATTCGAGAGACGCGCATGATCCACGCCATGAACCACTTCACCATCACCGCCGAAGACCCGGCGCAGACGCTGGGTTTCTATGGCGGACTGCTCGGCCTGGTAGAAGGCGAGCGACCCGACCTCGGCTTCCCCGGCGCGTGGCTGTGCGCGCCCGGCAGCAGCCAGGCCATCCTGCATATCGTCTTCGGCCGCCCGCTGCCGAGCACGCGCACCGGGGTCATCGACCACATGGCCTTCAGCGCCAGCGACCTGCGCGCGGTGAAGGCGCGCTTCGACGCGGCAAACATCAAGTACGACTTGCGCCAGCAACCCGGCTCGGGCACATGGCAGCTCTTCAGCTTCGACCCCAACGGCGCGCGCGTCGAACTCGACTTCGACGCGGCCGAGACGCTGTGAGTCAGCGCACCGGAGCTTAGCTGGCCATCGAGTACGGCCCGCCCCGCTCGAGCGCGCGACGGTAGGTCGCTCGCTGCTGGAAGCGGCGCACCCAGGCGTCCATCGCCGGGTAGCTGGCGCGCAGGCCGCGTGCCGCTTCGCCTACGAAGCTGACCATCACATCGGCGCCGCTGAGCTCGTCGCCCACCAGCCACTCGCGGCCCTGCAGCGCACGGTCGATGTAACCCAGGTGGTTCGCCAGCTCGCTGTTGATGCGCGGCGCCAGCGGCGCGCCTGCGTCACCCAGGCGTGAGACATAGAGCTTGAGCAACAACGGCAGCATGGCCGAGCCTTCGGCGTAATGCAGCCATTGCTGGTAGGCCTCGAAGGCCGGCGTGCCGGCGGCCGGCTGCAGACGCCCGCCGCCATGCCTGCGGATGAGGTAGTCGACGATCGCGCCGGATTCGATCAGCGTCAGCCCATCGGCTTCGATCACCGGTGACTTGCCCAAAGGATGAATCGCCTTCAGTTCGGGCGGCGCCAGGCGCGTGGTGGCGTCGCGCTGGTAGTGACGAATCTCATACGGCAGCCCGAGCTCCTCTAACAGCCAAAGTACGCGCTGCGAACGCGATTCGTTGAGGTGGTGAACGGTGATCATGGCGTGGTCTCGCGGTAGTGAGGTTGATAGCAGCGGGAGCGGCCGACAGAACCTCAGCCGCGCAGGTCGCCGGCCAGAATCGCCAGCGTTTCGGCCGCGATGCTGACATGCGCCGGGTAGTTGGTGTGGTCGCAGCCCAGCTTCACCGCCGCGCCGGCACGGATGGCCTCGCGCTGCGCCGGGTTGAATTCGAAACGCACGAAGTGCACCGCGGATGTTTTCTCGGCGTTTTCGCGGTCCAGGTCTTCGTCGGCGATGGCGTAGACACGCGCCTGGCCTTCGACCTCGACGAAGAGCCGGTCTTCGACGCCGATCAGCCGCGCCAGTTCGCGCTTGCGTTCGTGCGGGTCGGGGTACTCGATCAGCATCGTGCCTTTCCAGTTGCTGCCTTCGGGCACCAGGCTGGCGTAGGCGTCGATCTCGCTCTGGATGCCGTCTTCGTCGAAGATCTTCTCGATGAAGAGCATCTCCTGGATCTGCCGGCGCACGGTCTGCTCGTCTTCGAACTGCACGTTCACATGTTCGCCCAGCTGCACGCTGCGCAGCCGGCGGTGGCTGATGGCCTCGGCCTTGGCCGTCTTGCGCACCTTGGCGTAGGCCTCCAGCGTCAGCAGGTTGTCGGGTCGGATGCGCATGGTGGTCATCTCACGTTCAGCGTTATTCATGTCGGTGGGTCATATCAAGCCGTAGGCCATGCGCACCAGGCTCAGCGGGTGCTGCAAGGCCTTCGCCGGTGTGCCGTTGGCGGCCATGCCTTGTTCGATGTGGTGGCCGGCCAGGGCGCAGTCGCTGCTGATGAAGTCGGGCTCGTCCCGGGCCATGGCCTTGAACACCGGCTTGCCGATCTTCATCGCCAGCAGGTGGTAGGGCGTCTTCACGCCATAGGTGCCGGCGTGCCCCGAACAGCGCTCGACGGTGTTGAGCTTGAGCGTGACTTTGCTGCCGATCAGCTTGAACATCTCTTCGGTCTTCTTGCCGATGTTCTGCACGCGGCCGTGGCAGGGGATGTGGTAACTCACGCTGCCCAGCGCGGTCTTGAAGTCGGTCTTCAAGAGGCCGTCCTTGTGGCGCGCGACCAAGTACTCGAAGGGGTCGAACATCGCCTCTTTGACGGCCTGCGTGTCGGCGTCGTCGGGGAACATCAGCGGCAGCTCCTGCTTGAACATCAGTGTGCAGCTCGGGATGGCCGAGACAATGGCCCAGCCTTCGCGCGCGTACCTGGCCAGCACGGGTATGTTCGCTTCCTTGGCACGAGCCACGGCCTGCAGGTCACCGAGTTCGAGCTTGGGCATGCCGCAGCACTGTTCCTTTTCGACGATCTCGTAGGCGATGCCGTTGTGCCGCAAGACCTTGATCAGGTCGTCGCCGATGCCAGGCTCGTTGTAGTTCACATAGCAGGTGGCGAAGATCGCCACCTTGCCCGGCGTGCGCTGGCCGTTCACGGCCACGACGCCGGTACTGCTCATCGCGCGGCCCCAGCGAAAGCGCTGGTCCGCCAGGCTCGGCATCCAGGCATCTGGGTGCACGCCGAGTTGCGCGTCGAGCAGCTTGCGCACGGGCCTGGTCTTGTTCACGGCGTTGACGATGTCGACCACGATGGGGATGCCGGCGAACTGGCCGTGCACGTCGGTGCTGGCGAGCAGTTTTTCGCCGGCCTGCACCTGGCCCTTGTGATGCTTGATGGCCTTGGCGCGCAGCATCAAATGCGGGAAGTCGAGGTTCCACGGGTGCGGCGGCGTGTACGGGCACTTCGTCATGAAACACAGGTCGCACAGGTAGCACTGGTCGACGACGTTCCAGTAGGCCTCTTTCTTCACGCCGTGCACCTCGCCGTCGGCGGTGGCGTCGACCAGGTCGAAGAGTGTGGGGAAGCTCTGGCACAAGCTGACGCAGCGGCGGCAACCGTGGCAGATGTCGAACACGCGCTCCATCTCGGCCAGGGCCTTGTCCTGGTCGTAGAAGTCGGGGTTGCGCCAGTCGAGCGGGTGGCGGGTCGGGGCTTGCAGGTTGCCTTCGGGCATGTCGGGTGCCTTGCGTTGAGTCGTCAAACAAACAAGGGGCACGAAGCCCCTTGTTCCGCGATGACGGTCGCGATCAATCCACCAGCGCGTCGAGGGCCTTCTGGTAGCGGTTGGCGTGCGAGCGCTCGGCCTTGGCCAGCGTCTCGAACCAGTCGGCAATCTCGTCGAAGCCTTCGGTGCGCGCCTGCTTGGCCATGCCCGGGTACATGTCGGTGTACTCGTGCGTTTCGCCGGCCACGGCCGCGGCCAGGTTCAGCCGGCTCGAGCCGATGGGCAGGCCGGTGGCCGGGTCGCCCACCGCTTCCAGGAATTCGAGGTGGCCGTGGGCGTGGCCGGTTTCACCCTCGGCGGTGGAGCGAAACAGCGCGGCGACATCGTTCTGGCCTTCGATGTCGGCCTTGTTGGCGAAGTACAGGTAGCGACGGTTGGCCTGAGATTCGCCGGCAAAGGCGTCCTTCAGGTTCTGCTCGGTTTTCGATCCCTTCAAACCCATGTGGTGCTCCTTCGTGGTTGAACTGGCGGGGCAGCCGCCATGGCGCGAGGCGCCGTGGCTGGACGGCAGGCGCAGGCTAACAAAAGCCCACGCCGGGCAGCCAATGTAATCGCCCTATGTCTTCGATAGCGCGACCGCGCCGATACGCTGCGGCCCGCCGTCAGCGTCTGCCAGAATGCGCCTCCCGCCGCCGCACCTGCATGGTTCCGCACCTCATCACCGCCTTGAACGGGCCGATCAATCAACTCGAAGCCCGTGTGCTGGAGTCCCTGCCGGCCATCGAACGTTGGTTCCGCCTGGAATGGATGGAGCACACGCCACCGTTCTACACCGCGGTCGACCTGCGCAACGCCGGCTTCAAGCTGGCGCCGGTGGACACCAACCTGTTCCCCGCCGGCTTCAACAACCTCACGCCCGAGATGCTGCCGCTGGCAGTGCAGGCGGCGATGGCGGCGATCGAAAAGATCTGCCCCGAGGCGCGCAACCTGCTGATCATTCCGCGCCCCCGCACCGCCGACCCGTTCTACCTGACCAGCGTGCAACGGCTGATGCAGATCTTCACCCAGGCCGGGCTGAACGTGCGCCTGGGCTCGATGGATGCCACGCTGAAGAAGCCGTTACACCTGGCCACGCCCGACGGCGGCGAAGTGCTGGTGGAGCCGGTGGTCAAGGCACGTGGGCGGCTCGGGCTGAAAGAGTTCGACCCCTGCACCATCCTGCTCAACGGCGACCTGGCCACCGGCACACCCGAGATCCTGAAAGGCCTGCACCAGCAGTACCTGCTGCCGCCGGTGCATGCCGGCTGGCCGCTGCGGCGCAAGTCAGCTCACTTCCACAGTTATGAAGAGGTGGCGAAGAAGTTTGCCAAGCTCTTGGGCATGGACCCGTGGCTCATCACGCCGATGTACGGCCGCTGCGGCGAGGTGGATGTCGACCAACCCAGCGGCCTGGACTGCGTGCAAAGCACCGCCGAGGCGCTGCTGACCAAGGTGCGGCGCAAGTACAAGGAATACGGCATTCGCGAGAAGCCCTTCGTCGTGGTCAAGGCCGACAACGCCAGCAGCGGCTCGGGCTTCATGACCGTGCGCGACGCCGCCGAGCTGCGCCACCTGCCCGGCATCGTGCGCGACGGTGAGCCCGCCGGCGGCAGCCGCGAGGTCATCATCCAGGAAGGCGTGCCGACCTACGAGCGCATGAACGACGCCGTGGCCGAGCCGGTGGTCTACATGATCGACCGCTACGTGATCGGTGGCTTCTACCGTGTGCACGCCGAGCGCGGCGTGGACGAGAACCTGGCCGCGCCCGGTGCGCTCTTCGTGCCGCTGGCCTTCGCCGAAAGCAACCAGCTTCCCAGACTTGGCGCCAAGCCCGGCGCCAGCGCACCGAACCGCTTCTACATGTACGGCGTGGTCGGCCGCCTGGCGATGCTGGCCGCGGCCTACGAACTCGAAGCCACGGACCCCGAGGCCGAGGCTTACGCGTAGGCGCCACGCGCCCGCGTCTGCCTTCACCCTCCTCGCACGCATGGGCGCGAACGAACGTCCTCAGCAACGCGGCGCGCTCGCCAGCCTGACGCTGGCCGCCGTCGGCGTGGTCTATGGCGACATCGGCACCAGCCCGCTGTATGCGCTGAAGGAAGTCTTCGCCCAAGACCGTGTGCCGCTGACGCCGGACAACATCTTCGGCATCCTGTCGCTGGTGTTCTGGACGCTGACGGTGATCGTCTCGCTGAAGTACGTGACGCTGATCCTGCGCGCCGACAACCATGGCGAAGGCGGCCTCATCGCCATGCTGGCGCTGGCCTCGCAGGCGGTGAAGGACAAGCCCGTGCTGCGCCGCTGGCTGCTGGCGCTGGGCATCTTCGGCACGGCCATCTTTTTCGGCGACGGTGTCATCACGCCGGCCATCTCGGTGCTCTCAGCGGTGGAAGGTCTGGGCGTGGCCGCCCCGGGGCTGGCGCAGTTCGTGGTGCCGGTGACGCTGATGGTGCTGACGGCCCTGTTCGCCGCGCAGCGTCTGGGCACCGGTGGCATCGGCCGCTATTTCGGGCCGATCACGCTGGTGTGGTTCGTGGTGCTGGCGCTGCTCGGCGTGGTGCACATCGCCAAGCACCCGGCCGTGCTTGCCGCCCTGTCACCGCACTACGCGTTGAACTTCCTCTGGTCGCAGCCCGGTGTGGCCTTCCTCGCGCTGGGCGCGGTGGTGTTGTGCGTCACCGGCGCCGAGGCGCTGTACGCCGACCTCGGCCACTTCGGCAAGAAGCCCATCCGCCTGGCCTGGTTCACGCTGGTGTGGCCGGCGCTGGTGCTGAACTACTTCGGCCAGGGCGCGATGCTGTTGCTGGAGCCCTCGAAGGTGAACAACCCGTTCTACGAGATGGCGCCGCCCTGGGCGCTATTCCCGCTGATCGTGCTGGCCACGCTGGCCACCGTCATCGCCTCGCAGGCGCTCATCACGGCGGCGTTCTCGGTCACCAAGCAGGCGATGCAGCTGGGCTACCTGCCGCGGCTGCGCGTGCTGCACACGTCCGTGCGCGACATCGGGCAGGTCTACGTGCCTTTCGTCAACTGGTCGCTGTTCGCCTGCATCGTGGTCGCGGTCGTGACCTTCAAGTCCAGCAGCAACCTGGCCGCGGCCTACGGCATCGCGGTGACGATCGACATGACCATCACCACGGTCATGACCTTCTTCGTCATCCGCTACGGCTGGAAGCTGCCGCTGGCGCTGTGCGTGGCGGCCACCGGCCTGTTCTTCGTCGTCGACATCGTGTTCCTCGCGGCGAACGCGGTGAAGGTGCTCGAAGGCGGCTGGTTCCCGCTGCTCATCGGCGCCGGCATGTTCTTGCTGATGTTCACCTGGAAGCAGGGTCGTAACCTCGTCGCCGATCGGCTGCGCGATGAAGCGATCGAGCTGCCGGCATTCCTCGAGTCGATCTTCCTCAGTCCGCCACAGCGCGTCAGCGGCACGGCGGTGTTCCTCAGCGCCGAGGCCGGCATCACGCCGTTTGCGCTGCTGCACAACCTCAAACACAACAAGGTGCTGCACGAGCAGAACCTCTTCGTCACCGTGCGCCACCACGAGGTGCCGTGGATCGGCTTCGGCAAACGCTGCGAGGTGCAGACGCTGGGCCACGACTGCTGGCAGGTGACGTTGCACTTCGGCTTCAAGAACGAGCCCGATGTGCCCGAAGCGCTGAAGCTCATCGAAGGTCGCGGCATCCACGTCGATGAGATGGAAACGAGCTACTTCCTCAGCCGCGACACCGTCACGCCCACCTTCGGTGGCGGCATGGCACTGTGGCGCGAGAAGCTCTTCGCCAGCATGCACCGCAACGCCTCGGCTGCGGCCGACTTCCTCAACCTGCCGACGAATCGCATCGTCGAGCTCGGCTCCAAGGTGGAAATCTAGGGCCGTGGCCAAGCTGTATTTCCGCTATGCCGCCATGAATGCGGGCAAGTCCACCGCGCTGCTGCAAGCCGCCAACAATTACGAAGAGCGCGGCATGCGTGTGCTGCTCTTCACCGCGGCGCTGGACAACCGCAGCGGCCGCGGCCTGGTCTCGTCGCGCCTGGGGCTGACGCGCGCGGTGGCCACCTTCGGGCCGCAGACGATGTTCGACCGCTCTCTGATCGAGCCCGACGTCGCCTGCCTGCTCATCGACGAAGCGCAATTCCTGAGTGCTTCGCAGGTGCGTGCGCTGCACCGGCTGGCGCACGTCGACGGCGTGCCGGTGTTGTGCTGGGGCCTGCGCAGCGACTTCCGTGGCGAGGCCTTCCCCGGCTCGGCTGCGCTGCTGACGCTGGCCGACGAGCTCGAGGAGATGAAGTCGATCTGCGCCTGCGGCCGCAAGGCGTCGATCAACATGCGCATCGACGCCGAGGGCCGCCGCGTCACCCATGGCGAGCAGGTACTGATAGGCGGCAACGAGCGCTACCGTGCGGTCTGCCCGAGCTGCTTCTACAGCGACGACGATGCCGACCTGGTGCGCGCGCCGGGGCTGTTCGGCTAGCCTGCTGGCCGACGTGCCCGGCTGGCGAACTAGGGGGCGGGGCGGTAATACGCCACACCACTGAGGGATGGCACGCAGCGCCGCCACGACGCATCATCCCCATCCCGGACAATGCCGGGAGACGAGGACGGCATGGCAACTGGTGAACCTGCAGCAAAGCCCGCCCGCGACGACGTGCCCGCGTCATCGCGCGGTGGCGACGATTCCGCGTTTGAAGCCACGCTGCTGATGACCGACCGCAGCGAGCGCCCGCCGACCGTCGCGCCCCCGGGCGACGACACGCGCACGCCGGGCATCGACGCCGGGCCGAACACGCTGCCCGGCGCCAGCAGCGAGCGCGATGGCCTGGTCATGGTCGTCGGCCGCTACCGCGTGGGCGAACGCCTGGGCCGTGGCGGCATGGCCTCGGTCTTCAAGGCCCACGACCCGTCGATCGCCCGCGACGTGGCGCTGAAATTCCTGCACGCCTCGCTGTGCGAAGACGCCGAGTGCCGTGGCCGCTTCCTGCGCGAAGCGCGCGCCGCCGGCGGGCTGTCGCATCCGAACATCGTGGTCGTGCACGACGTTGGCGAGATCGACGGCCGCCCGTACATGGCGATGGAAATGTTGGCCGGCGAGACGCTGTCGGAAGAGCTCGCACGGGTGCAGCGGCTGGCGCCGCGCGAAGCCGTCACCGTCGCGCTGCAGCTGGCCAAGGCGTTGGACTACGCGCACAAGAAGGGCGTGGTGCACCGCGACATCAAGCCCGGCAACATCATGCGCGACGCCTCGTCGCGCGCCATCAAGGTCACCGACTTCGGCATCGCCCACGTCGAAGACTCGGGCAGCGGCGAGCAGCGCACACGCGTGGGCGACATTATCGGCACGCCGCAGTACATGTCGCCCGAACAGGCGCGCGGCGAGAAGCTCGACGGTCGCTCTGACCTTTTCTCGGTCGGCATCGTGCTCTACCAATGCCTCACCGGCAGCCGCCCCTTCCGCGGCGACAGCCTGGTGGCCATCGCCACCAAGATTGCCGGCGAAGAGCACCCCGCGATCGAGAAGTCGCGCAAGGACATTCCGCCGTCGCTGCGCCGCATCGTCGACCGCTGCCTGGCCAAGCAAGCGTCGCAGCGCTTCCAGTCGGGCCGCGAACTGGCCGATGCGCTGGCGCGTGTGCGCACCGAAATCGACGAGACCACACGCGAGCTGGCGCGCCCGCGCATCGTGCCCCTGCGCGTGAAGTGGGCCGCCACCATGGCACTGATCGTGGCCCTGGTGATGGGCCTCACCGCGACCATCATCACGCAGAAGCAACACGCCGCGCTGATGAGCCAGGTGGCCGACAGCGGCGCATCGCTGGCGCGCTTCATCGCCGCACAGAATGCCGCTTCGGCGCTGGGTGACGACTGGGAGGCGGTGGAAGTGCAGGTGGTCGAACTGATGAAGACCGGCAACTTCGAACGCCTGGTGCTGGCCGACCTGGCGGGCACGGTACGCGCGTCCAGCGTGGCCGGGCAGGTGGGGCAGAGCTACCGCGTCATGCCGGGGCAGGCCTTGGCCAGCCCCGGACGCAACGTCACCGCGTCACGCTTCGAGGCCGGCGGCGAGCCGGTGCTGGGCTTCGAGACGCCGATCACATTTCAGGACAAGCGCGTGGGCCTGGTGTTCCTGGGCATCGCCGAACAGCCGATGGCGCAGGTGGCCAACCTGTCGATCACCTTGATGGCGGTGTTGGCGTTCGTGACGGTGCTGGCGGTGGCACTGGCGATGTATGTGTTGGCGCAGTGGTTCGCCAAGCCCGTGCGCCAGCTCAGCGAGGCCATGGCCGAAATCACCAAAGGTCACTTCGGCCATCGCATTGCCGAGACGCGCAACGACGAGCTGGGCCTGCTCTTCGCCGACTTCGACGCCATGGCCCAGTCGCTGCAGGACCGCAGCAATGTCGGCGCCGGCGACACGCCCACCTCCGGCACGATGGTGCGGCCGCTGTCGTCGCAAACCCCGCCGCCCACGCCCACATCGGCGCAGGGCGGAGGCTGAGCCGATGTCGGCCCTGTGCCAGGTGCTGCGGCCAGACACCTGTTCCGGTGGGTTGCTGGCCACCATGCTGGCACTGCTGGTCGGGTGCGGCACGCCAGCGGTGGTGCCCGAGTCGACGGCGCCAAGGTCGGCCGAGCTTGCAAACGCTGCGCCCGCGGCGGCCTCGTCAGGCCAACCCCAGGCCAACGGCGACGTCCTTGGCCGCAACGTGCACATGGCCATCTACGAAGCGGCCGAGGGCGACCGCTTTGGCGGCATCGCGAAGCGGCTGCTCGGCGACGCCAGCCTGGGCTGGATGCTGGCCGAAGCCAATGGTGCGGCCGAGCCCGAGGCCGGGCGCGTGCTCGTCGTGCCGCTGCAGCCGCGCAATACCCTGGGCGTGGGTGCCGACCAGTACCAGACCGTGCCGATACTTTGTTATCACCGCTTCGGCACGCCCAGCTCGAAGATGGTGATGTCGCCCACGGGCTTCGCCGCGCAGCTGGAATGGCTGGCGCGCAACCGCTGGACGGTGCTGCGCCTGGCCGACCTTTCCGGCTTCCTCGAAGGCAAGAAGGCCTTGCCGCCACGCAGCGTGGTCATCACCATCGACGATGGCTACGAGTCGGTCTACCGCCATGCCTTCCCGCTGCTGAAGAAATACGGTTTCGCCGCGACGCTGTTCGTCTACACCGACTTCATCGGCGCCGGCGAGGCGCTGAGCTTCGCGCAGATGCAGGAGATGCAGCACTCGGGCCTGGTCGACATCCAGTCGCACTCCAAGAGCCATCGCAACCTGATCGAGCGCGGCGCGCAGGAAAACGACGCGCGCTACAAGCAGAACATCGAGCTCGAAATGCGCCTGCCGCGCGAGCTGCTTTCACGCCGGCTCGACGGCCGCGAGTTGCGCCACATTGCCTACCCTTATGGCGACGCCAATGCGCTGGTGCTGGACGCCGCCGCACGTGCCGGGTTCGAATTGGGCACCACCGTCACGCCCGGCGGCAACGCGTTCTTCGCGCAAGCGTTGATGCTTCGACGCACGATGATCTTCGGCGACATGGACCTCGAAGGCTTCAAGGCGCGGCTGCAGACCTCACGCAGTTTTGCCGCGCCATGACGCGGGCTGAGCCGGCCCGCTCGCGCCGCCCTTGGGCCCTTTGCGGCGCCATGACGTGCGCGCTGCTGATGGTGGCGTGCGCCGGCCCGCAATCGCCTGCATCGCGCGTCGAAGCCGCGGCGGGCCTGCCCGCGGCGGCGCCCAGGCCAGCGGCCAGTGGCCGGGCCGCGTTCGAGCGCACGATGCTGCAACGTGCGCTCGACGCCGAGCGCCAGGGTCGGCTGGCCGACGCTGCCTGGGCCTGGGAAGCGCTGGCCGTGGCCAACCCCGAACGGGCCGACGCGCCGACGCAGTTGTCGCGTCTGCGCGGGCTGATGCAAACCCGTGCCACACAAGCCTGGGCCCAGGCGCAGCAAGACCGCCAGCGCGGTGAGCTCGACCGCGCCATGCGTGGCTACCTGCTGGTGCTGTCGCTGATGCCCGACCATGCCGGCGCGGCCGAAGCCTTGCGCACGCTCGAGCGCGAGCGCAACGAGCGCCAATTTCTCGGCCGTTTCTCGCGGCTGACGATCACGCGCGGCACCCCGGCCCTGGTCGAAGCACGTGTGCCGGGCGACGACGGCGCACCGCCCGATGTACGCAACCTCGCCGAGCACGCCACCATGCTGGCCGAGCAGGGCGAGATCGATGGCGCCATCACCACGCTGGCGCCCGCGGCGCTGGCTCGTGGCGCCGATCCGGCCTTGCGCCGGCTGCTTGCCGAGATGTACTTCAAACGCGCCGAGAGCCTGCCTCCTCAGCCGGCCGCTGCCGTGCTGGCAGCCTTGCGCGAATGCCTTCGGCTCAACCCGGGGCACACCGCTGCCGCGTCACGACTGAAGTTGGTGGCAGCGCAGCGCTGAGCTGGCCCTGCCGGCAACAAATGGATGCTTCGCATTGCACAATTCAGCCATGCTGCCCAAGACACTTGCCCTGGTTGACGACGACGCCGAGTTTTCTGAATTTCTGGCCCAGCACCTGCGCGAGCGCGCGGTCGATGTGAAGGTGCACGGCGACAGTTTGCAGTTGCTCGCCGATGAACGTGCGTTCGACTACGACTTCTACATCGTCGACCTGACGCTGCCCGGCATCGACGGCGTGCAACTCATCAAGGTGCTGCGCCAACGCACCAACGCCGGCGTGCTGGTGATATCGGGCCGCAATGGCTCGACGGTGTTTGCCGACGTCATGACCGCGGGTGCCGACATGCACCTGGCCAAACCCTTGCAGTTCGAACAGGCCGAGCTGGCCATCAAGGCCGTGCACCGCCGCGCCGGCAAGACCGGCCTGCCCGAGCTGAGCTGGAAACTCCTGCGCGACCGCCAGGAGTTGCTGGCCCCCGACGGCGCGCATGTGCCGTTGAGCGAAGCCGACGTGATGGTGCTCGACTGCTTCGTGCACGCGCAAGGCGAAACCGTCAGCCGCGAGACGCTGCGTGCGAAGCTGGGCATGGACGCCTCGGGCGACGCTGCCGACAGCCTCAACGCCGTGATCTACCGCCTGCGCCGGCGCATCGAGCGCGCCACGGCGCTGATGGTGCCGCTGCAGTCGCGTTCGCGCGTGGGCTACGTCTTCCGCGCCCACCTCAGCGCGAGCTGAGCGCCCAGGCCGGCAACGCGGCCGGCACCCCTGCACCGCCTTCAATCCACCGATTGCGACAGCAGCAGGCGCATCGCCGTGCCCTCGGGCCCGGTGCGCAGCAAGGTGACGCTGCCGCCCTGGAGCTCGATGGCGCGGCGCGCGATGTACAGGCCCAGGCCATGGCTGCCCGGCGCACGCGCGCCGGCGCCACTGGGCTTGCGCTGACTGCGCGCACCGCGCTCGAACAGGCGCGGCAGCACCTGCGGGTCGATGCCGGCGCCGCGGTCGATGACGTCGATGATCACGCCCAGCGGCTCGTCGCTGTCGGCCAGGCGCACCTGCACGTCGGCGCGTGAGTGCGCCAGTGCATTGCTCAACAGGTTGCGCAGCGCCAGGCGTGTCAGCGCCAGGTCCATGGCCGCGGTGCGCGCCTCGCTGTCGCGCTGCACGCGCACACGGCCGCGCTCGGGGGCCGGCATGTCGCCGACGACGACGGCGATGAGCGTGTCGATGTCGGTGTCGGCACGCGCGGGCGCACCTTCCACCGCCAGCAGCGACGACGCGGCGAGGATGTTGTCGACACCGGCCTGCACCACGCCTATCACGCCCTGGGCACGCGCCAGGCGCAGCGAGGCCGCGGCCTCGCCTTTGTCAGCCAGCAACGAGGCCGCACTTTGCAGCGCGGCCGAGGCGTTGTGCAGCGGCTGGCGGACTTCGTGGGCCAGCACGTCGAGCATCTCGTTGCGCTCCACCAGCAGGCCCTGCAACTCGTCGGCGTGGCGCTCGAGCCTGGAGCGCAGCGCCTGTTCCTGTTGCAGCTCGGCCGTGCGCGCCAGCACCTCGGTCACGTCCTGGATCACGGCCAGCACGCTTTGCGGCACACCGTTGGCCGGCGCCAGGCAGATGGCCGAGAGCAAGGCGTCGAGCGAGCGCCCATCCTGGCGCAGCCAGCGGCAGGGCACACGGTCAACGCGGCCGTGGCGCCAGAGCATAGGCAGCGCGTGCTCGCGCACATGCTGGCGCGAGGGTTCACTGAGGAAGTCGGTCCAGGGCTTGCCGATGACGGCCTCGCGTGCAAAGCCGAGCTGCACCAGCCACAGGTCGCTGACCGACATCAGCACACCGTGGGCGTTGCTCGACTGCAGCATCGCCGGCGTCTTCTCGTACAGCAGCCGCAGCTGCTGGTTGCGTTCCTGCAGCGCGAGCTCGGCTTCGTGGCGTCCGCTGATGTCGGCCACGGCGCCGACAAAGGCTTCGATCACGCCTTCGTCGTTGCGCAGCGCCCGCGCGTGCGAGCGCACGTGGCGTACGTCGCCCTGGGGCCGGCGAATACGAAACGCCATCTCGAACTCACCCGAGCCGGCCGCGGACGCGAGCCATTGGCGCACGACCTCGTCGCGGTCTTGTGGGTGCAGCGTGGCCGTCCAGCCGTCACCCAGGCTTTGCGGCAGCGTCAGGCCGAAGATCTCTTGCCAGCGCACATTGGTGTAGACGCAGTGGCCGGCGGTGTCGGTCTGGTACACGCCCAGCGGCGAGGCCTCGGCCAGCGTGCGGAACTGGCGCTCGCTGGCGCGCAGTGCACGTTCGGCCGCGCGCACGTCGCCCACGTCGTTCACCAGCGAGACGATGCCGTCGGGCACGCCACCTTCGCGCCGGTACGGCAGCAGGTGGATGTGGTGTTCGCGCCAGCCCTGTTGTGTCGGCACCAGGCGTTCATAGCTCTGCGCGGTGCCGGCCAGCGCGGCCAGGTGCAGCGGGCGGTCGCGCGCAGCAAGTTCGGCGCCGATGTGCGCGGCAATCGGCTGGCCCAGGCTGAGCTGCGCCTTGCGTCCGAACCAGCGCTCGACGGTGGCGTTTTGATAGACGTTGCGCAGCTCGTGGTCCCAGACCGAGATCGACACCGGCAACAGGTCGAGCACCGCGTTCATCGCGCTGTCGTTGCCGGTCAGTTCGGTCTCGAGGTGGCTGCGCGCCGCGGCAGCGGCCACGAACGCGCGTTCGCGCAGCTGGATGGCCTCGATGGCGGCGCGCGCCAGCTCGGCCAGCATCACGCGCTGCGCGGCCGTCAACTGCCGCGGTGTACGGTCGATGACGCACAAGGTGCCCAGGCGTTCACCGCCGGGCATCCGCAGCGGCGCGCCGGCGTAAAAGCGTATACCGGGGTCGCCGGTGACCAGCGGGTTGTTGGCAAAGCGCACGTCGCAGCGCGCATCGGCCACCTCCATCACTGCGTCGTCGAGGATGGCGTGGGCGCAAAAGGCCAGTTCGCGCGGTGTCTGCGTCACGCTGTCGAGGCCGACATTGGACTTGAACCACTGGCGGTCGGCATCGATCAGGCTGAGCAGCGCGATCGGCGTTCCGGTGATCTGCGAGGCCACACGCGTGAGCGTGTCGAACAGCGGTTCGGCCTCGGTGTCGAGAATGGCCAGGGCGCGCAGCCGCGCCAGGCGCTCGGCTTCGTCGGCAGGCAGGGGCGCAGATTGCATCAAAGGCCGCGCTACTTCATGCGGCCCAGTTTTTCCTTCAGGTCCACCGCGCGTTGGCGCTCCAGCTTGGCCGTGGCGTTACCCGGCTCGAGCTCGAGCACTCGGTCCCACTGCGCGATCGCGTTGATCAGGTCCTGCCGCGCAAAGGCCTGGCGCGCCGCGCGCGTGGCGTTGGCCACGGCTTGTTTGCGTTCGGTCTCGGCACGATTGGCCTGCTCGCGCTCGGCCTGCGCCGCAGACGTGACCGAGGGCGGCGGCGAGGGTGGCGCTGCCGCCGCGGGCGCAGGGGCGGCCGGCGCGGGCGCGGCCGGCGTGGCAGCGGTTGGCGCCGGCGCCTTGCCGGGTATGCGCACCAGTTGGCCGCCGGCAAGCAGCTTGGGTACCTTGATGTCGTTGTAACGCGCCAGGATGTAGAACATGTGCACGTCGCCCATGAAACGCTGCGCGATGCGCGACAGCGTCTCACCCGGTTGCACGCGGTAGATGAACGACTCGCGGCCAAGCAAAGTCACCGGGTCGACGCTGATCTGGCGTTGCAGGTTCAACGCCAGCCTGTGCCCCGGCTCGACCAGCAAGGCACGCTGCAACTCGGCCGAGGCTTCGTCTTCCTTGCCGGCCTCGAGCAGCTCGAGCGCGGAGGTGACGTACTTCTGCGCCGTACCCGGCGGCAGCGGCGCCGGTTCGGCCACGGCCGGCGGCGCCGACGGCGTGCCGGTCTGCGGCGTGGCACCCGTGGTCGGTGTACGGCCGTTGCCCTTGGTGCCATCGGCCGGGGGAGTCTCGCAGCCGGCGAGCACGGCCAGGCAGGCGCAGACCAGCGTCAGCCTGGACGGGCAAAGGGTAGCGCGCTGATGCTGCGTGGGCTGCATGTCGTGGCCGGGTGGTGCATGGCGACCTTCGCCGCCGGAGGCCGCATTATCGCGGTGAGGGCCGGTCACGACACCCCCCGCGCACGGTCGGCGGCAAATTGCGCACGCCAGGCGCAGAAGCCGCCCCGCTCGATGGCGCAGCGCATCTCGGCCATCAGGTTCACGTAGTAGTGCAGGTTGTGGATGCTGGCCAGCATCGGGCCGAGCATCTCGCCGCAGCGGTCGAGGTGGTGCAGGTAGGCGCGGCTGAAACCACCTCCCTGGCCCGGCGTGCCCTGGCAGCAGTCGCAATGGCAGCTCTCGTCGGGCACACGCGCATCACGCTTGAAGCGCGCGTTGCGCAGTTTCAGGTCGCCGAAGCGCGTGAACAGGTGGCCGTTGCGCGCATTGCGCGTGGGCATCACGCAGTCGAACATGTCCACGCCCGCGGCCACGCCTTCGACCAGGTCTTCGGGTGTGCCCACGCCCATCAAATAACGCGGCTTGTGAGGTGGCAGCAGGCGCGGTGTGTGCGCCATGATGCGTTGCATCTCCTCCTTGGGCTCGCCCACGCTCACGCCGCCGATGGCATAGCCCGGCAGCTCGAGCTCGGCCAGTGCCGCCGCCGACTCGGCGCGCAGGCCTTCGAACATGCCGCCCTGCACGATGCCGAAGAGCGCGTGGCGGTTCTCCAGCCGCACGAATTCCGCCTGGCTGCGCCGCGCCCAGCGCAGCGACAGCTCCATCGAGGCGCGTGCCTGCTTTTCCGTCGTCAACACGCCCTCGGTCTGGTAGGGCGTGCATTCGTCGAACTGCATGGCGATGTCGCTGTCGAGCACGGTCTGGATCTGCACGCTGATTTCTGGCGTTAGCAACAGCTTGTCGCCATTCACCGGGCTGGCGAAGCGCACGCCGTCTTCACTGATCTTGCGCATCGCGCCCAGGCTCCACACCTGGAAGCCGCCGCTGTCAGTGAGCATCGGCCGCGTCCAGCCTTCGAATCGGTGCAGACCGCCGAAGGACTTGATGACCTCGAGCCCGGGCCGCAGCCAGAGGTGGAAGGTGTTGCCGAGGATGATTTGCGCACCCATGGCCACCAGCGACGACGGCAGCGTGCCCTTCACCGTGCCGTAGGTGCCAACCGGCATGAACACCGGCGTCTCGACCACGCCGCGCTCGAACGTGATGCGGCCGCGGCGCGCGGCGCCATCGCTCTTCAACAGTTCGAAGCTCAGCATGCGGCCGGCGCCTGCGTGTGCTGGTGCGTCTGCTGGTGACGCGCCAACAGCATCGCGTCACCATAGCTGAAGAAGCGGTAACGCGACTCGATCGCGTGGTGGTACAGCGCCATCACCTGCGCGTGGCCAGCAAAGGCGCTGACCAGCATCATCAGCGTGCTCTTGGGCAGGTGGAAGTTGGTGAGCAGCCCATCGACCACGCGGAAGTCGAAACCCGGCGTGATGAAGATGTCGGTCTCGCCGCGGTAGGGCTGCAGGCTGCCGCCACGGGCCGCCGATTCCAGCGCGCGCAGCGTGGTCGTGCCCACCGCCAAAACGCGGCCGCCACGCGCACGCGCCGCCTGCACTGCGGCCACCGTCGCCGCGCCGACCTCGAAGCGTTCACTGTGCATGCGGTGCTCGCGCAGGTTCTCGCTGCGCACCGGCTGGAAAGTACCGGCGCCCACATGCAGCGTGATCGCCGCGCGCTCAACGCCGCGTGCGTCGAGCGCGGCCAGCAGCGCTTCGTCGAAGTGCAGCGCGGCCGTGGGTGCGGCCACGGCACCCGGGTGCGCGGCGAACACGGTCTGGTAGCGGCGCTCATCGTCGGCATCGTCGGCATGCGTGATGTACGGCGGCAGCGGCACGTGGCCATGGGTTTGCAGCAGGCCCAGCACATCGGCCTCGAAACGCAGCTGGTACAGCGCCTCGTCGGGCCCGGCGCGGCCCAGCACCTGCGCGTTCACCGCGTCGGCAAAACGCAGCCAGCTGCCCGCGGCAGGTGACTTGCTGGCACGCAGGTGCACTTGCGCCTCGAAACCATCGCCGACCACGCGCTCGACCAGCACTTCCACCGCGCCGCCGCTGGCCTTGTGGCCAAACAGCCGCGCCTTGATCACGCGCGTGTCGTTGAAGACCAGCAGGTCACCCGTCTTCAGCAGCAGAGGCAGCTCGCGGAATGGGCGGTCAACCGGCGCCGCGGCACGGCCATCGAGCAGCCGTGAGCCGCTGCGCTCGGCCGCGGGGTGCTGGGCGATCAACTCCGGCGGCAGCGCGAAGTCGAAGTCGGCGAGCGTGAACGGGCGGGGCGTGGCGGTCATGATGCGGCGGGGTTGGCTTCAGAATTGTTCCATGGCCGACCCGTCACCCCGCGCCGATGCTGCCAAGCCCGCGGCCCAAAAGCCGCGCAGCGCGCCGCAACAAGCGCTGCTCAAACTCGGCCTGGTGCGTGACATCGACCTTGCGCTGCACCTGCCGCTGCGTTACGAAGACGAGACGCGCGTGCTGCCCATTGCCGACTTGCGTGACGGCGAAGTGGCACAGGTTCAGGGCGTCGTGCGCGCCTGCCAGGTCGACGAGCGCCGGCGCCGACAGCTCGTGGTGCTGGTGCATGACGTGAGCGGCGAGCTGCGCCTGCGCTTCCTCAATTTCTACGCCTCGCAGCTGAAGACCTACGCCGTCGGACGCATGCTGCGCATCCGCGGCGAGGTGCGCTCGGGGCTCTTCGGCCGGGAGATGGTGCACCCGAGCTGCAAACATGTGGATCAGACCACGGCGCTGCCGCAATCGTTGACGCCGGTGTACCCCAGCAGCGCGCAACTGCCGCAAGCCTATCTGCGCAAGGTGGTGAGCTCGGCCATGGCGCGCGCGCCGCTGCAGGAGCTGTTGCCGCCCGATTGGCTGCCCGCGGGCCTGCCCAGCTTGAAGGAAGCGCTGCTGTTTCTGCACCAGCCGCCGCCACACATCGACGCCACGGCGCTTGAAGCGCGCGAACACCCGGCCTGGCAGCGACTGAAGTTCGACGAGTTGCTGGCGCAACAGCTGGCGCAGGCCGAAGCGCAGCGCGTGCGCGCCGGCCTTCACGCACCAGCGCTAACGGGCAAAAGCAGCGCAGGCCTGACCGGGCGCTTCCGTGCTGCCTTGCCCTTCACGCTCACCGCTGCACAGGAGCGCGTCGTGGCCGAAATCAACGCCGACCTGGCGCGTGCGCAGCCCATGCACCGGCTGCTGCAAGGCGACGTCGGCTCGGGCAAGACCGTCGTCGCCGCGCTTGCCGCCACGTGGGCGATGGATTCAGGCTGGCAATGTGCGCTGATGGCGCCGACCGAGATCCTGGCCGAGCAGCATTTCCGCAAGCTCATCGCCTGGCTCGAACCGCTGGGCGTGACTGTCGCCTGGCTCAGCGGCAGCCGCAAAGGCCGCGCACGCACGAAGATGCTCGAGCTTGTGGCCAGCGGCGAGGCACAGCTGGTGGTGGGCACGCACGCGGTGATCCAGGACGACGTGAAATTCGGGCGGCTGGCGCTGGCCGTGGTCGACGAGCAGCACCGCTTCGGCGTGGTGCAGCGGCTGGCCCTGCGGGCGAAGCTTGGGGCGCTTTCCCATGACGGCGCCGCGCTGGAACCGCACCTGCTGATGATGAGCGCCACACCCATCCCGCGCACCTTGGCCATGGCCTATTACGCCGATCTCGAGGTCAGCACCATCGACGAGTTGCCGCCCGGTCGCACACCGGTGCTGACCAAGCTGTTCGTGGACCGCAAGCGCGACGCCGTCATCGCCCGCATCCGTGACGAAGTGGCCCAGGGCCGGCAGGTCTACTGGGTCTGCCCGCTGGTCGAAGAGAGTGAACATGTCGACCTGCAGAACGCCACAGCCACACACGCGCAGCTCAGTGCCGCGCTGCCCGGTGTGACGGTCGGCCTGATCCACGGGCGTTTGGCCGCGGTGGAGAAGACCGCCGTGATGGACCTCTTCACCCGCGGCGAGATGGGCCTGCTGGTAGCCACGACGGTGATCGAAGTCGGCGTCGACGTACCCAACGCCAGCCTGATGGTGATCGAACACGCAGAGCGCTTCGGCCTGGCGCAATTGCACCAGCTGCGCGGCCGCGTCGGCCGCGGCGCGGCGGCGAGCGTTTGCGTGCTGATGTACACCGCACCTTTGTCGCCCACGGGCAAGGAGCGGCTGCGCGCGATGGCTGAAACCGGCGACGGCTTCGAGATCGCACGGCGCGACCTGGCCATCCGCGGTCCTGGCGAATTCATGGGCGCGCGCCAGAGTGGCGACGCGCTGCTGCGCTTTGCCGACCTGCAGGAAGACGACGCGCTGCTGCGCGCGGCACGCGAACTGGCGCCGCGCGTCTGGGCCGAGCTGCCGCTGGCGGCGCGTGCGCAGGTCGAGCGCTTCCTCGGCGGCAAGGCCGAGTTCATGAAAGCCTGAGCCGGACGCTCATGCACGCCTGCGCGTGCGTGAGCGCCTGCGAAGGGGTTGGCGCATGCAAGCGCCTACGCGGGCTGCAAGCCTGATACCAAGTTGCAATCGATCGCTAAAGACTGGGCGATTTGGGAAGGAGCGGTGGCCGATGTCGTGACAGCGTTCATGCGCCGCAGCGGCAATGCCGAGGCCGCTCAGGCCGGTGCGGGCGCGAGCGTCGGTCGGAC
>JANLYV010000374.1:0-2156 GCA_031365825.1 Rubrivivax sp.
GCTGCCAGCGCGCCGCGGTACTCGGTCAAAGCCGCACGCGCGGCAAAACGGTCACCCACCGTCAGCGTCACGCGCAAGCGCCCGGCCACGCGGTCGAGCCAGGCGGCACGCGACAGCTCAAAGCTGCCGCCGGCGGCACGCTGGTAGTCCGACAGCGTCGCCGCAGCCGCACACAAGGCTTGTTCGCGATCCAGCGCAAACAACTGGTGCGCGTGTACGCCGGGCCGCCGCGCACAGGCCTGCTGCATCGCGCCCAATGCCAGGCGCTGGGCTTCGAGCACGGCATTCATCGCTTCATCATAGGTGGCCAGGCAGGCTACGCTCGCGCCATGAAAGTGCTGTTCCTGGAGATCGACACCGAGGCCACCTGGTCGGTGGCCTCGCTGGGCCCGGCCTTTCTGGCCGCCACGCTGCGCGCCCACGGCCACGAAGCGGCTTTCTGCCGCATCGCCCACACGGTGGGTGTCGATGCGGTAGAAGCGGCCGTGCGCGAGCAAGCGCCGGGGCTGATCGGCATCTCGGTGACGACACGCCAATGGCTGCGCACGCGCGATCTGATGGGCACGCTGCGCCAGCGCTGCGGCGTGCCGGTCATCCTGGGCGGCCTGCACCCCACCTTCGCCCCCGACGAGGTGCTGCAACACGACGGCATCGACTTCGTCTGCCTGGGCGAGGGTGAACAGGCCTTGCTGGACCTGGTGCAGGCGCTGGCCGCCGGCACCGCTGCACGCGACGTGCGGCTGGGCAGCATCGCCAACATCCGCAGCCGCGGTGGGCTGAAGGCCGGACTACGACCGCCCATAGAACCCGTCGACGGCATCGCCTTCGCGGCACGCGACCTGCTCGACGAACGTTGGGGCGTGGTGCACATGTCCACGCAGCGCGGTTGCCCCTTCCCGTGTACCTACTGCGCCGCGCGCATGTACGACCAGCTGTACGCCGAACAGGCCGGCCGAGCTGGGCAGAGCGGCCCTTCCTACGGCCGCCGACGCAGCCACGACAACGTGCTGGCCGAACTGCGGCAGATACGTGCCGCCGGGCCGCTGACCTATGTCATCTTCCTCGACGACACCTTCACCATCCACCACCCTTGGGTGCACGAGTTCTGCCGCGTCTACGGCAGTGAGTTCGGCCTGCCCTTCTCGTTGCACGCGCGAGTGGAAACGGTGAACCCCAAACTGCTGCTGGCGCTGGCCGCCGCGGGTTGCCGGCACATCGTCTACGGTGTCGAGAGCGGCTCAGAGCGAGTGCGGCGCGAGATCATGCAGCGTTCGGCCAGCAACCAGCGCTTCCGCGACGTGTTCCGCTGGACGCAAGAGGCCGGCATCATGGCCACGGCCAACTACATCATGGGCGTGCCGGGCGAGACGGTGGCCGAGATGGAACAGACGCTGGCGTTGCACCAGGAACTGCAACCGGCGGACTTCGGCGTCTTCGTCTTCTACCCCTACCCCGGCACGGCGCTCTTCCACCTGTGCCGCGAGCGCGGTTACCTGCCGGAGAACTACCTGGAACTGCCGGCGGTGCACCGGCGCTCGATCCTGAACCTGCCCGGTGTCAGCCCGCAAGACATCGATGGCATGTACGAGCGCTGGACGGCGCAACGTGCTGAGGGCATGCACGCGCGCACGCCGGCAACTACCGCCGAGGCGGCCACGGAACTGTCAGACATCGCCGCCCGGCACGCCGAGTGCGGATGACTCGGCTGACCCTGCTCAGTCGGCGGGCGCTGCGCGCGTCCAGACCGTCAGCGCACTGAAGTTGTCGTGGCTGGTCTTGTGGCTGGCGGCGCGGCGTATTTCGGTGGAAAGCTCGCCTATCCATGCGCCGGGGTTGGGCGCGGCGGCCAGCGTGCTTTCCAGCACATCGTCGTCCAGGTATTCCCACAGGCCATCGGTACACAGCAGGAATACGTCGCCGGGCTGCACCTCGTCCTGCCCTTCGCTGGCGCTGACCTCCAACACGTCGGGCGCTATGCCCAGGGCTGATCTCAATTCGCTGCGCTTGGGGTGTACGCGTATCTGGTCGGGCGTCAGCACGCCGGAGTCCACCAGCCCTTGCACCAGGCTGTGGTCGCGTGTGCGGTCCAGCACGCGGCCCTGGCGGAACCAGTACATGCGCGAATCGCCAGAATGCGCCCAGTGCGCGCGGTGCTG
>JANLYV010000425.1:0-13296 GCA_031365825.1 Rubrivivax sp.
CGCCCGCGACCAGCCGCTGGTAGAGCGCGGCGCCCTCGGCATCCCATGATGCGTTCGGCGTCCAGCGCACCGGCCACGGTCAGCAGCCGCTGGTCTTCCTTGGTGTAGATGTCGTTGGTGACGACCACCAGGCTCCAGCGCGCGCGCATGGCCTTGCACAACATCTCCACCAAGGTCGTCTTGCCCGAGCCCACCGGGCCGCCCACACCCACGCGCAGCGGTGGCAGTTTTTTGCTGCGGCCGGGGACGGCATGCAGCGCGGACGGCGTGGTGTTCATGAGCGGAAGAGCCTCGAATATTGGGTTTCGTGCTGCGCCGAGCGTATGGCCAGCATCGGCGAAAAGTTCTGCCGCGCGTCGTCGTCGGTCTCGGCGGCCTGTTGCACCGCTGCGGGCAGGGCCTCGACCAACGCGCGCAACAGACGCTGGCCGGCGCTCTGGCCCAGCGGCACGGCCTTGACCGCAGCCTGGACCATATTTTCGGCCCACGAAAAACCAAAGGCGAGCAAGGCTTGCGACAAGGGCGCGTTGGCCAACACCGCGGCCAGTGCAAAGCTGACAGGCCAGCTCGGCGCAGGTGTCAGCGCACGCAACATGCCCACGCGAGCGTCTGCGGCGCCATGCTGCTGGCGCAGCCACTCGGCCAGCGAGCGGCCCATCTGCAGGGTCTGCTGGCGGAACTCGCTGCTCTCGCGCGTTTGCAGCACCCAGTTGTTGAGCGCGGTCACGCGCGCGGGCTGCGCCGCGTGGTGCCAGGCGCGATGGGCCGCCGCGACGAGGGGCAATTCCGACCGTGTAAGCGTCAACGCCAATTGGTCGTGCAACCAGCTTCGCAGTTCCTCTTCGTCACCCGCCACACCGGCGTCGATGGCGGCTTCCAGGCCTTCAGAGTAGCTGAAGCCACCCACAGGCAAGGCCGGCGAGGCCAGCCACATCAAACCCAGCAGGCTGGCTGGCGCCAGCGCAGCTTCGACCATCACGACTTCTTCTCGTGATGGTGGTCGTGGTGCCCGTGCTCGTGACGTCCGCGACCATCGTGATGCTCATGACCATGATGCGCATGTTCATCGTGCCCATGTCCGCCCGCGCCATAAGCGCCGGCCTCAGGCTCGAAAGGCAGCGAGGCCTCGGCCACCAACAGGTGCTGCTGCTGCAACATCGCCGACAGCACATGGTCGGGCTCGAGCTTCAGATGATCCGCCTGCGCTTCGAGCTGCACATGCCGGTTGCCCAGGTGGTAGGCCGCTCGCACCAGGTCCAGCGGGGAGCCATGTTCGGGGCAATGGCGCACCACCAGCACGGGCTGCGCGGCGGCCTTGACGGCGATGAAGGAGCCGTCTTCGGCCACCAGCACATCACCCCCACGCACCACCGTGCCGCGCGGCAGGAACACAGCCCATGCGCGGCCGGCCGAGTCGACCGCGTCGAAGCGGCTCTTGCAGCGAACGTCCCAGCCGAGCTCGACGGTTTGTGCGCGTTTGACGAGCACCTGCGCCAGACCGCGGCCCTGGGGGATGAGTTTGTTGATGGTCAGCATGGCGGCGATTGTGGGCGATCGAGCGGCGCGCGCAGCGCAACGTCAGAACAGGAAATAGCGCTGCGCCATCGGCAACACCGTGGCCGGCTCGCACGTCAACAACCGCCCATCGGCGCGCACGGCGTAGGTCTGTGCGTCGATCTCCATCGTCGGCAGGTAGGCGTTGTGCACCATGTCTGTCTTGACTATGCCGCGGCAGCCCTTGACCGCCGACAAGTGCTTGTGCAGCCCGTAACTCTCAACGGCGCCATGGGCCAGCGAAGCCTGGCTGACGAAGCTGATGGCGCCGCGGGCTATGGCGCCACCGAAGGCACCGAACATCGGCCGGTAGTGCACCGGCTGCGGCGTCGGGATGCTGGCGTTGGGGTCGCCCATGGCCGCCGCGGCGATGAAGCCGCCTTTGACGATCAGGCTCGGCTTGATGCCGAAGAAGGCCGGGCGCCAGAACACCAGGTCGGCCCACTTGCCGACTGCGATCGAGCCGACCTCATGCGCAATGCCATTGGCGATGGCCGGGTTGATGGTGTACTTGGCGATGAAGCGCTTCACGCGTGTGTTGTCATGTCGGACGTTATCACCGGGCATGGTGCCGCGCTGCTCCTTCATCTTGTGCGCCGTCTGCCAGGTGCGGATGATGACTTCGCCGACGCGGCCCATGGCCTGGCTGTCGCTGCTCATCATGCTGATCGCGCCCAGGTCGTGCAGCACGTCTTCGGCGGCGATGGTTTCGCGGCGGATGCGGCTCTCGGCGAAGGCCAGGTCTTCAGCGATGGCGGCGTCGAGGTGGTGGCAGACCATCAACATGTCCAGGTGCTCGTCCACCGTGTTGGCGGTGTAGGGCATGGTCGGGTTGGTCGAGCTGGGCAGAAAGTTCGCTTCGCCCACCACGCGCAGGATGTCGGGCGCGTGGCCACCACCCGCGCCTTCGGTGTGGAAAGCGCACAGCGTGCGGCCCTTGGTGGCCGCGATGGTGTCCTCGACGAAGCCCGATTCGTTCAGCGTGTCGCTGTGGATCGAGACCTGGGTGTCGGTCTGCTCGGCCATCTCCAGGCACTGGTTGATCGCACTCGGCGTCGTGCCCCAGTCTTCATGCAGCTTCAAGCCGATGGCGCCAGCCTCGATCTGCTGCTGCAGCGCTTCGGGCCGGCTGGCATTGCCTTTGCCGAGGAAGCCCAGGTTCATCGGGAAGGCGTCGGCCGCCAGCAGCATGCGGCGCAGGTTCTCCGGCCCCGGCGTACAGGTGGTGGCGAAGGTGCCCGTGGCCGGGCCGGTGCCGCCGCCGAGCATGGTCGTCACGCCCGACATCAGCGCTTCTTCGATCTGCTGCGGGCAGATGAAATGGATGTGGCTGTCGATGCCGCCGGCGGTGACGATCAAACCTTCGGCCGCAATGATTTCGGTGCCCGGGCCGATGACGATGTCCACACCCGGCTGCACATCGGGGTTGCCCGCCTTGCCGATGGCCGCGATGCGCGAGCCACGCAGGCCGATGTCGCATTTGACGATGCCCCAGTGGTCGATCACCAACGCGTTGGTGATGACGCAGTCGACCGCGTCATGCGACCCTGGGCCGTTGGCACGCTGGCCCTGCCCCATGCCGTCGCGGATGGTCTTGCCGCCGCCGAACTTGACTTCTTCGCCATAACCACCGGCACGCAAGGTGTAGTCGTGCTCGACTTCGACGATGAGCGCGGTGTCGGCCAGGCGCAGGCGGTCGCCCACCGTGGGGCCGTACATCTCGGCGTAGGCGCGCCTGCCGACGGTGGCCATCACAGCGCTCCCTGGACGTCGCCACGAAAGCCGTAGACGACCCGATCACCTGCGTAGTCGACGACCTCCACCGTGCGCTGCTGGCCGGGCTCGAAGCGCACCGCCGTGCCCGAAGCGATGTTCAGCCGCATGCCACGCGCAGCCACGCGGTCGAAGTCCAGCGCGGTGTTGGTCTCGGCAAAGTGGTAGTGCGAACCGACCTGGATCGGCCGATCGCCGCGGTTGTGCACCACCAACGTAAGCGTGCGGCGGCCAGGATTCAGCGTCACATCAGGCCCGTCGATCAGCAATTCGCCAGGAATCATCGTGATGTCCTCGTTGGTGCGAGCCTGAAGACTCAGGCAATGGGTTGGTGCACGGTCACCAACTTGGTGCCATCTGGAAACGTGGCTTCAACCTGGATCTCGGGAATCATTTCGGCCACGCCGTCCATCACGTCGCTGGGCTTGAGTACTGTCTTGCCGAAGCTCATCAGCTGCGCCACGGTCTTGCCGTCGCGCGCGCCTTCCATGATGGCTGCGGTGATCAGCGCCACGGCCTCGGGCACGTTGAGCTTCAAGCCGCGTGCCTGGCGGCGCTCAGCCAGCAGCGCGGCGGTGAAGGTCAGCAGCTTGTCTTTTTCGCGCGGGGTCAGGTCCATGGGCAGGCCAGTGTGCAACTAGGGTGCCATGCTAATTCGTGCGCCAGGCAAAGCTGGTGCGGTTCTTGAATACAGCACAAGGATGAACCCCGCCACGGCCAGCCACCACGACGCGCAAGCGCCGCAGCGCGTGGTCGCCACGCGCCGCGCCTACAACGGCTGGGTGGCGCGCGAGTCGATCGAAGACTACGCGCTGCGCTTCACGCCGCGATCGTTCCGCAAATGGAGCGAATGGCGCGTGGCGCAGACGGCCTTGGGCGGCGCGGCGTCCTTCCTCATCCTCGAAGCCGTGGGCGCCACGCTGCTGGTGCAGTTCGGCTTCGTCAACGCCGCCTGGGCGATCCTGGCCACCGGCCTGGTGATCTTCCTCGCCGGCTGGCCCATCAGCGTCTACGCCGCGCGCTACGGCGTGGACATGGACCTGCTGACGCGCGGCGCCGGCTTCGGCTACATCGGCTCGACCATCACCTCGCTCGTCTACGCCAGCTTCACCTTCATCTTCTTCGCGCTCGAAGCGGCGGTGATGGCCTACGCGCTGGACCTTGCTTTCGACATCCCGCCGCACTGGGGCTACCTGCTGTGTGCCCTGGTCGTCATCCCGCTGGTGGCCCATGGCGTGACGACGATCAGCGCACTGCAGGTCTGGACCCAGCCGCTGTGGCTGGTGATGCTGGTCGTGCCCTACGTGGTGGTGCTGCGCCAGGACCCTTCCCTGCTAAGCGGCCTGATGCAATTCGGCGGCGACGGCAACAGCGGCAGCGCCGCGTTCAGCCTGCTCGGTTTCGGCGCGGCCTCGACCATGGGCATCGCGCTCATCACGCAGATGGGCGAGCAGGTCGACTACCTGCGCTTCATGCCCGAGAAGACGGCGTCTAACCGCTGGCGCTGGTGGGCCGGGGTACTGGTCGGTGGCCCCGGCTGGGTCATTCCCGGCGTGCTGAAGATGCTCGGCGGCGCGCTGCTGGCCTACCTGGCCATCACCCACATGGTGCCGCTGGACCGCGCGGTCGACCCCAACCAGATGTACCTCGCCGCCTGGGAAGGCGTGTTCCCGCATGTCGGCTACGCGGTGGCAGCGACCGCTCTCTTCGTCTTCGTCTCGCAGCTGAAGATCAACGTCACGAATGCTTATGCCGGCTCGCTCGCCTGGAGCAACTTCTTCTCGCGCCTGACCCACGCCCACCCCGGGCGCGTGGTGTGGATGGTGTTCAACACCGCCATCGCGCTGGTGTTGATGGAGATGAATGTCTTCAGCGCGCTCGGGCACGTGCTCGGCCTGTACGCCAACGTTGCCATCGCCTGGATGACGGCGGTGGTGGCCGACCTCGTCATCAACAAGCCGCTGGGCCTGTCGCCACCGGGCATCGAATTCAAACGCGCGCATCTGTACGACGTGAATCCGGTCGGTGTCGGCGCGATGGGCATTGCCTCGCTGCTGTCGGTGGCGGCGCACCTGGGTGCTTTCGGTGCGTTGGCGCAGGCCTTCTCGGCGGCGATTGCGCTGGTCACCGCATTGATCGCCTCGCCGCTGATTGCCTGGGCCACCGGCGGGCGCTACTACATCGCGCGCAAGGTCGTGCCCATCGTTGCGCTGGCCGCGCCACCAACGTCAGTGCAAGATGGCCGTTATCGCCGGCTTCAGCGCTGCTGCGTCTGCGACCGCGACTACGAAGGCGAGGACATGGCCGCCTGCCCCGCTTACCAGGGGCAGATCTGCTCCTTGTGCTGCACCCTCGACGCGCGCTGCATGGACCAGTGCAAGCCACACGCCACGCTGTCGGCGCAATGGGCCGCGGCTTGCAAGTGGCTGCTGCCGCGGCGGCTGTGGCCGCACCTGGACGCGGGCCTGGCGCCTTACCTGCTGATGCTCGGTTTGTTTGCACCGGCGCTGGCGCTGCTGCTGGGCGGCATCTTCATGCAGACGCGGCGCGCGCTGGCGGGGCTCTCGGCCGAGCACCAGGCGCTGCTGCAACAGGCCTTCATCGGCGCCTACCTGCTCTTGTTCATCGTCGGCGGCATCGCGCTGTGGTGGCTGGTGCTGGCGCGGCGCAGCCGCGACGCGGCGCTGGACGAGTCGAACCGCCAGACGCGGGCGCTGCAGGCCGAAATCGAATCGCACGCACGCACCGACCGCGCGCTGCAGGACGCCAAATCAATCGCCGACGCCGCCAACCAGGCCAAGAGTCGCTACATCACCGCCGTCAGCCACGAAATCCGAACACCGTTGAACGGCATCCTGGGCTATGCGCAGTTGCTCGAAGAAGACGAGGCCATGCCGGCGCACCGGCGCCATGCCATCGGCGTGATACGTCGCGGTGGCGAGCACCTGCTGGGTTTGATCGAAGGCTCGCTCGACATGGCGCGCATCGAAGGCGGCAAGCTGGCGCTGGATGTGGCGCCGGTGGACTTGAGCGAATGCCTGACCGAAGTCGTGCGCCTGTTCGAATTGCAAGCCGCAGCGCGCAGCCTGACTTTCAGGTTCGAGTCGCATGGCAAGCTGCCCGGCGTGGTGCGCGGTGACGAGAAGCGGCTGCGCCAGATCCTCATCAATGTCGTCGGCAATGCCCTCAAGTTCACGGCTAGCGGCAGCGTCACCCTGCGCGTGATGCACCAGCGCGAGATGGCACGCTTCGACATCATTGACACCGGCCCGGGCATGGACGCGCTGGAATTGCAGCGTGTGTTCGAACCCTTCGAGCGCGGCAGCGCCGGCCAGGGCCGCGCAGGCACGGGCATTGGCCTGACCATCGCGCGCATGCTCACGGCGCTGATGGGCGGCGAGATGACGGCGCAAAGCCAGCCCGGCCTGGGCAGCACCTTCAGCATCCGACTCTTCCTGCCGGAATTGCACGGCGCGCTGGCCGCGCCGCCCGCGGCCAAGCCGCGCCGCACCGGCTACTTCGGCCGGCGTCACCGTGTGCTGGTGGTGGACAACGAAGAGGTCGACCGCCAACTCATCAAGGACATGCTGCTGCCGCTGGGCTTCGAGGTCGAGGCCGCGGCCTCGGGCGAAGAAGCACTGGCCTGGCTCGCCGCAGGTGGCCAGGCTGACGTCTTCTTCGTCGACCTGGCGATGCCCGGCATTGACGGCTGGGAGACGCTGCGCCGGCTGCGCGCTGGCGGGCACCGCATGCCGGCCGCGGTGATCTCGGCCAATGCGTTCGACAAGCGGCTGGACAACGAGATCGGCTTGGCGCAGGACGACTTCCTGGTCAAACCGGTGCGCGTGGTCGACGTGCTTGATTGGCTGGGCGCGCGGCTGCAGTTGCAATGGACGACAGTGGCGGTACCGGCCCTTCCTTCGACAAGCTCAGGACGATCGGCAATACAGGCTCGGGGCGAACGGATTGCCGAGGGCGGCACCGTGCCGTTGCCCGATTCCGCGCTGCTGCAACCCTTGCGTGATGCGCTCGCACTGGGTCATTTGCGCGGCGTCAATCGCCAGCTCGACGCCATCGCCGAAGCCAATCCCGCGCACGAGCCTTTCGTGGTCGAACTGCGCGCGCTGGCGCGGCATTTCCAGTTCGCCACCATCCATCAACGGCTGGCCAAGGTGCTGTCATGACCGCCCCCGTGCAAGACAAGGGCGCCGAGCTGGTGTTGATCGTCGACGACGCACCCGACGCCATCGCCGCGTTGCACGACATGCTCGACGAATCGGGCTACACCGTGCTCGTCGCCACCTCGGGCGAAGCGGCATTGACGGTGGCGGCTAACGCCGCACCCGACCTGATCCTGCTCGACGCCATGATGCCGGGGCTGGACGGCTTCGAGGTCGCGCGCCGCCTCAAAGCCGATGCGCGCCTGGCCGCCATCCCCATCGTCTTCATGACCGGGCTGAGCGATACCGAGCATGTCGTCGCCGCGTTCGCCGCCGGCGGCATCGACTACGTCACCAAACCCGTGCGGCCACGCGAGGTGCTGGCGCGCATCGAAGCGCATCTGCAAACGGCGCGCGCGCAGCACCAGGCGCGCCATGCGCTCGATGCTTTCGGCCACGCCACGCTGGTGGTGCGCGAACGCGACGGCCGACGCATCTGGCAGACGGCTTTGGCGCGGCAGCTGCTGAAAGAGCATTTCAGCGGCGACCTGAAAGGTGATGAGACCGGCACGCCACCTGAAGTCATCGCCTGGGTGGCACGCGAGTCGGTGCGCCGGCGTGGTGGTGCCGCCCCGACCACGCTGACGGTGGCGCGTGCCACGCGGCGCATCACCTTCGCGCTGCACGCGCTGCCCGAAGACAGCTTCGACGACCCGCATGACGGCGAGTGGCTGATGGTGATGCGCGAGACCGACGACGCCGCGATCATCGAAGCCATGACGCTGACCCTGCGCCTCACCGCGCGCGAAGCCGAGGTGCTGTACTGGGTGGTCAAGGGCAAGACCAACCGCGACATCGGCGACATCCTGGGCACGAGCCCGCGCACGGTGACCAAGCACCTGGAGCATGTATTCGAAAAGCTCGGCGTCGAGACGCGCACGGCGGCGGCGGCGCTGGTGATGGCGCGCATCAAGGAGATGGCGCGGGCTTGATGCAACCACCAACCCGTGTTTGTGTAGACTGCTGTGTAAGGAGCTACACATGGCGACCAATCTTTCTGTCGACCCGGCGCTGATCGAACGTGCGCTCGAAGTCAGCGGTGAACGCACCAAGAAGGCAGCTGTAACGCTGGCGCTGCAAGAGTTCATCGCCCGACGTGGCCAGAAGCGTCTGGTCGAACTGATGGGCAAGCTCGAGTGGGACAAGACCTTCGACTACAAGGCCGAGCGCTCACGGAAATAGTGTTGGCGTGACTTGGCGCGACGCCGTCATGACCTTGCTTGTCGACACCAGCGTCTGGACACTTGCGCTGCGCCGCGACCAGGCGCCTGACGCACCGCAGCTGCGCACGTTGCGCACGGCGCTGGACGGTGGAGAGATTGTCGTGACGACCGGGCTCATCCTGCAGGAGCTGCTTCAGGGCTTTGCCGGCCCACGCGCACGGGCCGACATCGTCGAACGTTTCGGCGCGTTGCCACTCGTCACGCCAGATCGCCAGGACCACATCGACGCCGCCGATTTGTGCAACACCTGCCGCCGCGCCGGCGTGTCACTGGGCACGATAACCGCGCTGCTGGCACGGTTGTGCATCCGGCACAAGCTGACCTTGCTCACGACCGACAAGGACTTTGCGCATGCGGCGGCGCATTGCGCGTTGAAGTTGTGGAAGTAGAAGTCGCAGTCGATGCATCCATGCCTTCATCTTGACCAAGACATCTGAATCAGCTTCATCGGGATCTCCGCAGGAATGGCCTATCGAGCTGCTGCGTGGTTTCGCGGCGGTGCTTGTCGTGGTCGCGCATTACGGCCCGATGGCCACCCGGGATCTCGGGCTCCTGAAGTTTGCGTATACAGGGGTGGACCTCTTCTTTGTCATCACGGGGTATGTGTTCGCGCCGCAATTGTTCGGCCAGCGATCGGCGTTGCTTGAGTTCGCGATCAGACGATTTTTTCGTATTTACCCCTTGTACGTAATGGCGCTGGCGACGTATGTCGGCATCAGGGCCGCACTTGGTCAGCCGACCGAACACATCGCCTTGCACCTGCTCTTCCTGCACACCATCGAATCGAAAGAGATCGCCTTCTATTTCAATCCTGCCTTCTGGAGTTTGCCGCCGGAGGTCGAGTTTTATATGGGCCTTCCATTGCTCGGGCTGTTGATCCGGCGAGGTGCACGGCTATGGATGCTGATTGCCGTGGCAACGTCAGTCCTCGTGGCTTTGGCCATCAGCCGCGCCGGTGACATCGATGCGGTGAACCGCGTCTATGTGCTATCGGTCCATCTTCCAGGCTTGCTGATTGAGTTCTTGCTTGGCGCCATGGCATGGCGTCTGGCGCAGCGCAGGCTGCCTGCCGCAACGGCGCTCGCACTTCTGCTCCTCGGCGTGGTCAGCTGGCTGCTGTTGGCCGTCATGTTCAGCAAGGCTGACCCAACGCGCAACGAGTACCTTGCACTTGAGATCGGCGCATTGGCGAAGCCGCTTGTCGGTCTCGCCGCTGCGCTGTGCGCAAGCGCCGCCGTGGTCGGGACAGTCGTGCTGCTGAGAGCGCGAGCGGGTGTCTTGAAGACGGTCGGTGTCGCGAGCGGAAAACTGAGCTACGGGATTTATCTCTTCCACAATGCAGCACTCGCAGCGCTTGCGCCAATGCTTCAATATCTCGGGCCTTGGGGATACCTACTTAGCTGTGTCGCTGCGACGTTGGCCTTTTCCGCCGTCGCTCACGTCCTGATCGAAGAACCTGCGCGCAGGTTCGGCCGTTGGTTAGGAAGCCAAGTGAGCGCGTGAGTCTCATCAGAGACCCCTCATCGGCCGGCATCCCACTACGCCATCTGTCGTATAGCCTCGCCCCCCGCCTGTCCCTACCCTCGCGTTGCTGTCTTCAACCGCCACGCCCTAGGAGGGGAATCGCATGCCATTCATTTCATCCCGTCGTTCATTCGCGCTGCGCAGCTTGAGCGCGGCCGTGCTCGCCAGCTTCGGCATCACTGCTGCGCAGGCGCAGTCCGCCACCATCAAGGTCGGTGTGTTGCACTCGCTCTCGGGCACCATGGCCATTTCCGAGACGGTGCTCAAAGACACCGTGCTGATGGCCATCGACGAAATCAACGCCAAGGGCGGCGTGCTCGGCAAGAAGCTCGAGCCCGTGGTCGTCGACCCGGCGTCGAACTGGCCGCTGTTCGCCGAAAAGACGCGCCAGCTCATCAGCCAGGACAAGGTCGCTGTCATCTTCGGCTGCTGGACCAGCGTCTCGCGCAAGAGCGTGCTGCCGGTGGTGGAAGAGCTCAACGGCCTGCTGTTCTATCCCGTGCAATACGAAGGTGAAGAGCTGAGCAAGAACGTTTTCTACACCGGTGCCGCGCCCAACCAGCAGGCCATTCCGGCCGTCGAGTACCTGATGAGCAAGGACGGCGGCAGCGCCAAGCGTTTCGTGCTGCTGGGCACCGACTACGTCTACCCGCGCACCACCAACAAGATCCTGCGTTCGTTCCTGCACAGCAAGGGCATCGCCGACGCCGACATCATGGAGGAGTACACCCCCTTCGGCCACAGCGACTACCAAAGCATCATCGCCAAGATCAAGAAGTTCTCGGCCGAAGGCAAGAAGACGGCCGTGGTCTCGACCATCAACGGCGACTCCAATGTGCCCTTCTACAAGGAGCTCGGCAACCAGGGCCTCAAGGCCAAGGACGTGCCGGTAGTGGCTTTCTCGGTGGGTGAAGAAGAGCTGCGCGGCGTCGACACCAAGCCGCTGCAAGGCCATCTGGCCGCGTGGAACTACTTCATGAGCATCAAGAACCCGGCCAACACCGAGTTCGTGAAGAAGTGGAGCGACTACGCCAAGGCCAAGGGCATCCCCGGCCACAAGGACAAGCCGCTGACCAACGACCCGATGGAAGCCACCTACCTCGGCATCATGATGTGGAAGGCCGCGGTCGAAAAGGCCAAGAGCACCGACACCGACAAGGTCGTCGCCGCGATGGCCGGCCAGACGTACAAGGCGCCGGGCGGCTTCACCAGCACCATGGACGCGAAGAACCACCATCTGCACAAGCCGGTGTTCATCGGCGAGATCAAGGCCGACGGCCAGTTCAACGTGGTGTGGAAGACGCCGGGCCCGGTCAAGGCCCAGCCTTGGAGCCCGTTCATTCCCGAGAACAAGGGCAAGAAGGACGAGCCCGAGAAGAAGTGAAGACCCGCCCGCAGCGCGCGAACCCTCGCGCTGCGCCATGGCCGCCTTGACGGCACGCTGACGGGATGCCTGTGCGATCGAGAGTCTTGTCCTTTCTTGTCTGCCTGTGGGCCAGCTTGCTGCCAACGCAGTTGATGGCCCTGACGCCTCAACAGGCGGTGCAACTGGCAGCCGGCGACGTCGATGACCGGGTGAAAGTGCTGAACGAGCGCGTCATCGCCGGCGACGTCACGCTCGTTGCTTTTGTGAAGGCCTTGCTCGACGACGCGGTAAAGACCGCCGGTGGCAAGGCCTTCATCGTCAAGGATGACAAGGCTGTCGACGCCGCGACCGGCGCGGCCGCAGTGCTGCCGGCCGACGCCGAAGACGTGGTCAACAACAACCGCATGCGCAGTGAGCTTGAGTCGGCGCTGGCCGCACTCGAATTGCTAGCCCCCGAACGCGAGCGCCGCGCCAAGGCCATCACTGCGCTGCGTGACACAGCCGACGAGAGCAAGCTCGCCTTGATCGAAAAGGCCGCAGCGGCGGAATCCGACCCCGAACTCAAAAGCAGCCTGGCACGGCTGCGGGCAGCGATCCTGATCTCGGCCGAGGACCCGGCCAAGCGCATCGCTGCGGCGCAGGCGCTGGCCGACAGCCAGGAGTCTTCGACCCGTTCGCTGCTGCTCGAAAAGCTGGGCAGCGAAAGCGACGCGGCCGTGAAGGCCGCGATCCAGGCCGCGCTCGACAAGGTGCAAAGCCAGCTCGCCTGGGGCGAGCGTCTGGGCGTGCTCTTCACCGGCGCCAGCCTGGGCTCGATCCTGCTGCTGGTGGCGCTGGGCCTGGCCATCACGTACGGCCTGATGGGCGTCATCAACATGGCGCACGGCGAGCTGATGATGATCGGCGCCTACGCCACCTACTTCGTGCAGAACCTGTTCCGGGCCTGGTGGCCGGGCGCTTTCGATCTGTACATCGTGGCCGCCATTCCGGTGAGCTTTCTGGCCAGCGCGCTGGTGGGTGCGGCGCTGGAACGCAGCGTCATCCGCTGGCTCTACGGCCGGCCGCTTGAGACGCTGCTGGCCACCTGGGGCATCAGCCTGATGCTGATGCAGACCGTGCGCACGCTTTTCGGCGCGCAGAACGTCGGCGTCGAGAACCCGGGATTTCTCTCGGGCGGCCTGCAGGTGCTGCCCAACCTCACCCTGCCCTACAACCGCCTCGCCATCCTCGTCTTCGCCGCGCTGGTGCTCATAGCCATGGCGCTGCTCATCAACAAGACGCGCCTGGGCCTCTTTGTGCGTGGTGTGACGCAGAACCGGCGCATGGCCTCGTGCATGGGCGTGAACACCGCGCGTGTGGACACCTACGCATTTGCACTGGGCGCGGGCATCGCCGGGCTGGCGGGCTGCGCGCTGAGCCAGGTCGGCAACGTCGGGCCCGACCTCGGCCAGAGCTACATCGTCGACTCGTTCATGGTCGTGGTGCTCGGCGGCGTCGGCCAACTGGCGGGAACGGTGTATGCCGCCATGGGCCTGGGCATTTTGAACAAGTTCCTCGAAGGCTGGACTGGCGCGGTGCTGGCCAAGATCGCGGTACTGGTGTTCATCATCATCTTCATCCAGAAGCGGCCGCAGGG
>JANLYV010000443.1:0-6390 GCA_031365825.1 Rubrivivax sp.
AACGTTATCGACCAGTTGGGTTCCTGGGTGTGTCTTCATGTCGCTCACTGATCAGTGAGCCCTGCGTGCGAGCTTCTGACAGAGTACTGAGGTCTTCTTCGGACAGCGTTCATTTGCTTTCGCCGCGATGTGATTGAGCCCCAATGGTTGTGACCCCAATGGTTGCCAAAATGGTTGCCAATGGTTGATAGCAGGGTCGGCTAGTTGAGCACTTCCAAGGTGCCGTAGCGCTTTGCGGCAAAGGGGGTCCTGGCGGAGCAGCTGCGGAACAACTTGACAGCATGGACTTGCACTGCATCAAACTCAAAAACCGCACAGTAGGACGTGCTTGCATCGCCGCCGACTAGCGTCAAGCGCCAGGCATTGCGAGAACTTGCTTTGCGGACATCGACGCTGCCTGGATCACCAAGGCCAGCGAACGCGTCGAACGGAACCACTACTGGCTGTCCACTGACGCGAATGTCAAACTGAACGATCAGAACCGATAGAGCAGCGTAGGCGGGAACAAGCATCGTCCCATTGCCAACGAAGGCACGCGGAATCTCGGCCGTGCCAATGACAACGGACACCGGGCCAAAGTCTTGTCGAATGGCCTCGTCTCCACCAGGCGTGTTCGCAAAACAACCGGTGGCCAAGGTCAAACCAACAACAACGCCAAACAGCCAGCCTCGCCCTGTCCTCATGGGCCCACCTTGAGCGTGGTGTCTGCGCTACCGCCGATCATGTCTCGCAGAGATGGGCCAAGAATGACGCAGCCCTCAGACGCACTGCGACCACCACCTGTGTTGTCGCCGTGGATCAAGAAGCCGCTTCGGCCATACGGCCAGCTATCCGACTTCGGAGTCAATGTCATAGCGCCGCGCAATACTGTTCCTGCGCTTGTGACATATGTTCCTTGCGCGCCAATCGTGTAGTTGCCGGTAGGAATTGGCCCAACGTTACGCAGCGACTCCAAAGCTCCGTTGTTCTGATACCCAACTGCGCCGGAATAGCCCCTACCAACGAGCGTTATCGCACTCGGGTTGTTGCCTTCGCTGTAGAGGTTGCCAGTGCTCTGCTGGTAGATCCACAGTCCCGTCGGATCCGTGAAGATCATCGGATTCCCTCCGACATAGGTGTACCTCGCCAACCCCCCAGCCAACCCAATCGGATCAGCCTGCAAGTACCGCCCGGTGCGCGGTTCGTAGTCCCGCATCCAGTTGTAGTGGTAGCCGGTCTGATACTCGTAGTACTGCCCCGGGAAGCGCAGGTTGTAGGTGACGGTGCTCGACGCCGCCACGGCCGTCTTGCCGAAGGGCTCGGAGTCCCAGCGCCAGACCTCCTTGTTGTCGCTGCGCCGTGTGATGCTGCGCGGTGTGCCCAGGTTGTCGGCGTGGATGTAGTACAGCGCTTCACTCGACCCGAAACTCACCGCCACGGGCAGACCGGCGAACCAGATGGTCTCCTGGCTGTAGCCGCTGCTGCTGTTGTATTCGCCCAGCAGCTGGCCGGCGTCGTCGTAGAAGAAATCGGTAAAGCCGCTGCTCGCCGATGGCGCGGGAGCTGTTGACGTGGACGCTTCCTGCGCCGGTGCGGCTGCCGATGTGTTGGGGTCGCCACCGGCCATGGTGAAGCTTGGGTCCACGGGTGCGCCGCTGCCGTAGGTTTGCGTCGCGCTGCGCACACGCTAGCCCACGCCGTTGAAGGTGCGGGTGATGCTCAAGCTCGGTGAACTCATGGTGTTCAGGCTGCCGTAGCTGTTGTAGCCGAAATTGTTGGCACCCACACTGCTGGGGTTGCCATCGGCGTTGTAGGCGTAGTTGGCGCTCGGGCTGCTGCGCAGCCGGTTGCTGTTGACAGCGTAGGTGTTGTTGGTGCGCACGCCGTTCTCCAGCATTGTGCGGCGGTTGCCGTTGGTGTCGTAGCCGTAGCTGTAGCTGCCGGCCGGGCCGGAATAACTGGTGAGTTGACCGGCTTCGTCGTAGCCGAAGCTCGAGACGCGCGCTTCGTCGCCGCCGACATCGGTGTGGCCGGTGATGCGGCCCGCCGCATCCTAGGCGTAGCTGCGCTGCACGCTGCCCAGGCTGACGCTGGTGATGCGGCCGTCGTTGTCGTAGCTGCGCCTGTAGCTGCTGCCGTTGCCCCAGCTCCAGCCGGTGGGCGTGTGGCTGAAGGGGCGGTAGCTGATGTTGCTCAGCAGGGTCAGGCCGTTCACGGCCAGGCTCGACACCAGCTCGCCGCTGTAGGTCACGCTCAAGCGCATGCCCGATGGGTAGGTCATGCTGCTGATGCGGCCCAGGCCGTCGCGCGTGATGCTGAGCGTGCGCGCGGTGCTGCCCACCGTCTGCCGCTTGCTCAGTGCGCGGCCCTGGGCGTCGAAGGTCCAGGCAGTGCTGGTGCCTTCGGAGCTCATGCTCGCCAACAAGTTGTCGCGGCGGCCGGCCACGTAGCCATAGGCCATGGGCGTGGCGCCGGGTGTGGCAATGACCGTGACGCGGCCCAGGCTGTCGCGCGTGATGCTGGCGGTGATGCCCCGCGCGTCGGTGCGCGAAGTCACGTCGCCGGCGTTGTTGCGCACCCAGCCGCTGCCGCCGGCGTCGTTGCCGGCTTCACCCACGCGGCGGTTCAGCGCGTCGTGCGCATAGCCGGTGGCAACTTCAGCCGTGTCGGTGGTCGACTCGTGCAGGCCACGGCCGTCGGTGCTGTACGCGTGCGTGGTCGTGCGCGTGGGCCCGTTGACGGGCACCATGGCGGCGGTGTTGGGCTGCGTCACCGCGCTAACGCGGCCGATGCTGTCCAGCGCCAGGCTGACGGTGCGCCCCAGCGGGTCGGTCACGCCGCTGGGCCGGCCGTCGGCGGCGTAATTCAGCGTGGTGATCTGGTCGCGTGAATCCTTGATGCGTTTGACACGGCCCACCGCGTCGATCTCGATGGCGGTCTTGTGCGCCAGGCTGCCGGCGGCGGTGTACACACGCTGGCCGGTTTCGCGGCCGGTCGCGTCGCGGTCGATGTCGATGCGCTCACCGCGCTGGTTGCTGATGCTCGTCAAGTGGCCGGCCAGGGTATAGGCGTGGTCGCGGTAACTGCCGTCGGGCCTGGTGATGCGGCTGAAGCGCCCGGCGGCGTCGTAGCTGAAGCCGGTGGTCAAGCCGGCATCGGTGCGTTGCACCAGGCGGCCGCGGCCGTCGAAGATGCGTGTCACGCTGCTGCCGGTGGAACGCACGATGCTGCCGGCCTGACCGTGCGAGTTGTGGTTGCCGTAGGTGGTGATGCGGCCCTGCGGGTCGGTGACGCTGGTGACGTTGCCGGCGGCGTCATAGGTGTAGCTGCGGGTCGCCCCGCGCGCGTCGGTGCGCGAAGTCATCAGGTTCAGGGCGTTGAAGCTGCGGCTGGCCACCGTCGTGCTGGCCACACCTGTGGCACTGCGCACGACCTGCGTCACGCGGCCGGCGGCGTCCAGAGTGGCCCGTCGGGTCACGCCGGCCGCCACGGTCTGTACCGGCTTGCGCCAGGTGCCATGCCACTGCAAGGTGGTGGTCAGGCTTTGCGCTGTGCCACTGCCTCGCGTCACGCTCAATGGCAGGCCGCGTGCGTCGTTGCTGCGCGCAATGAGCTCACCGCTGCGCCCGACGGCGTTGCCGGGGTTGCCGTTGGCGTCGTAGGCGAAGCTCCAGGCGGTGGCGCTGCTGTCGGCGGTCGCGCTGGTGCTGACAGACGTAATTGCCGGTCGCCCGGCCACGCTGGTGATGCTTCGGGTTCGCTGTGTGCCGCGCGCGTCGGTGGTGGTCACGCTGGCGCCGTTGTACTGGATGCCGACGGCATTCACGCCACTGCCGTAGTAGCCGCCATTGGGACGGCCCGCGCTGTCGTAACTCCAGCTCAGGCGGCGCCGGCCGCTTTCGTCGACCACGCCGGTGAGCGCGTTCGGGAAGTCGGGATTCTCGTAGGCGTATTGGCGCACAGCGCCGTCGGCGAACTGGATGCTCGTGAGCCGGTCGTTGCCGTCGTAGCCGTAGCGCAGCAAGCCGCCGCCGGGCAGCGTGCCCGTGGCCAGGCGGCCATTGGCGTCGAAGGCGAAATTCAGCGTGCGGCCGAAGGGATTGACGACACGCCAGAGCCGGCCGCTGGCGTCGTACTGCACCGCTGTGACGTGGCCGCTGGCTGTCAGCGACACCAGGCGACCCAGGTTGTCGTAGGTCTCGAGCTGGTCGCGCTCGTTGAGGTAGGTCCAACCCACCGCCGTTTGCGTCAGCACACCTGCCGGGTTGGCCGCGGTCCAGGCCGCACCGTTCCACGCCATGGCCAACACACGGCCATTGGCACGGTGCAGTCGTACGCTGCCGTCGCTCAGTGTCTCGACGGTGCGGTCGTAGAACATGCGCCAACCCTGGCCCATGGGCACGGTCACGCGGGCACTGAAGACGGCGCTGTTGCTGTGATAGACGCGAGCCAGCCGCAAGGGGGCGGCGCCGAGCGAGAGGTAGTCGACTTGCACATGCGCCTTGTCGGCCTCAACGACATCGATGGGGTCGGTGGCGTGCTTGAGAAAGTTGCTGCTCAGGAAGCCGCCGCCTCCCGGGACGTTGCGCATGTCGATGTAGAAAGGCAGGTCAACGGTTGGTCTGGGAGCCGAATCTTGGGGCGCGCTCCCCCAATCGCCGCCGTTGCCGTCCGTGCCACTCACCGAACCCCAAGCCACGCCGCCGTCACCGGTGTTGCCATCGTTGGAGTCGGGGTAACCAGAAGGCGACTCTGCCAACTCGTTGGCCTCCCCGCCGGGAAGCTCGGGGTCGGTGTTGGCCTCTGCGTCGGCGCTGCCGTTGTCACCGGCGCCCGGCATGCCGTCCAAAAGACCTTCAAATCCGTCGACGGATGAGATCTCATTGGCAGACGTGGCGGTTTCGGTCCGGGCAGGCGTCACTTCGTCTTCGGCACACGATGCGGCGGTCGCGGGCTTGGGCCAAAGCGCAACTGGCTGAAGCAGTGCGAGTTGCAAGGCGACGATGAGCGCCTTCCTTGCCGCAACAAGGCGCCGAGTGCCGCTGTGTCGATCTAGAGCTTGCCCTCCCCCGCGCACGACCGTCGTGGCGCCGCGGGTCGAATCGATCGATGCCTTCATGCGTCGTCTCCCCTTTGTCCAGTCGCTCCGTCGGCGACTCCTTGTGCCTCACTCTGATCCGCGCGGGGTCACTAGGCCACTACACACCTTTGCACTTGACGGGGGTGTGGGCATCGGCTAGTGGCGCGCTAGCTCGGTCTCAAACTTCAACGTCCCTCAGCCTGGTTGCACGCCGGCGCGCTTGGCGTCAATCTGAAAACGCCTGCCGGCGCCGACCGCACTGCGCGCATCTTGAACGTTATCGACCACGCGATGCTCGGCTTGCATCGTCTTCTCATCGAGCAAGAAGCGCGTGTAACCGCGCTCGTCGCCGCGCGCGTGGTGCAGGTGGGGGTTGAAGCCACGCGCGCCGTCGATGCGTGCCTGCGCCGGGCCATGGCTCGAGATCGACGTGCCGCAGAACTCGCTGGCGATCACCGCTGACTTGGCGTCGTCGAAATCCACGCGCAGGTCGGCCACGACGTTGGCGTGAATGTCGCCGCCGAGCACGACGACACCCGGCACCTTCTTCTCGGCCACGTCGCCCAGCAGGCGCTGGCGTGCGCTCGGGTAGCCGTCCCAGCCGTCGGTGCGGTAGCTGCCGCCTTGTGCCGGGTCGGTGAGTGACATACGCGCCATCAGCGTCTGCTGCGCCAGCAGGTTCCACGGGCGATCGAGGCTCCAGCCTTGCGCCAACCAACCTTCCTGCGCCGCGCCGAGCAGCGTGCGCTGCGGGTCCAGCAGTTCGGGGCAGTCACGCAGCTGCACCGTGTTGCTGCCGCCGCGGCCGGGCTTGGGGCAGGCCTGCAGGTCGCGGTACTGGCGGTCGTCGAGCAGATGGATTCGCGCCAGCCGGCCCCAGTCGAGCCGGCCGTAGATGCGCATGTCCGGCCCCACGGGCCGCGCCGCGTTCGGGAAGGGCATGTGCTCCCAATAGGCCTGGTAGGCGGCGGCGCGTTGGCGCGCAAAGCCGCTCCTGGCGCTGCGCCCTTCAAGGCCGGCGTAGTCGTTGGCGACCTCGTGGTCGTCCCAGACCACGAGCCAGGGGCAGGCGGCATGCGCGGCCTGCAACAGCGGGTCGCTTTTGTACTGTGCATAACGTTCACGGTAAGCGTCAAGGGTGCGCACCGTGGCGCCGCGGTGCAGCCGTACCGCGCTGGGCAGCGCGGGGTATTCGTAGATGTAGTCGCCGAGGAAGAGCACCAGGTCCAGGCTCGACGCGGCGACATCACGCCACGCTGCGTAGTGGCCGTGGTCCCAACGTTGGCAGCTGGTGATGCTGAATCGCAGCGGCGCGCTCGCCGCATCGGGCG
>JANLYV010000477.1:0-32070 GCA_031365825.1 Rubrivivax sp.
GGACAAATTAGCGCGTTTGTTGGCTTCGCCGAACAGTTGAATCCCGATTCCGTTCTCGATGTCGGGGTAGGCATGGGACAGTACGGTTTCATGTTGCGAACTTATCTTGAAGCGTTGAATTTATTCAAGATTGATGGCAATTTCGGGAAAAAGCGCGATCGATCAGAGTGGCGAGTTGTTATCGACGGCATTGAAGGCTTTGAAGAATACATCACTCCAGTGCACACCTATGCCTACACGAATATACTCATCGGCAATGCAATGGATATTTTGCCGAGGCTTCCTAGCACATCATATGATTTAATTCTTGCTATTGACATACTTGAGCACTTTGAAAAAACTGAAGCCGTATTCTTTATCGAAGCTATGCGTCGGCTGTATCGCAAGGCTTTGTTGATTAGTACGCCAAAAACGTACATACATCAAGATGTACCCGCCAATCCTCTGGAGAATCATCGGTCACATTGGACTGCGGCTGAACTTATTGAACGAGGCTGTTCGGAGATTCTTCCCAACGACGACAGCTGGATCGCAGTGTGGCGCTGAATCGCAAACGACGACTCCTGTCACTCAGGCGTGCCACATTTTCAGACGTTGTGATCCGCGAGTGCAACTTGCATATTTGAGTCTCATGCTGAATGTTTGTGAAAATTTGGTTCTTCATGGTTAGTCCGGCGCTGCAACGCCTGCCGCACCTCGGGCTCGAAGGGCTGGCCGCTGGCCAGTCCGAGACTGTCTTGCGCGTCGATCGCCAGTTCGAAGCCGTCGACGACCGCCATGCGCAACGTAGGCACGCTCACGGCATCTCGGGCGCGATGCTCTCGGCGTAGTCGTATAGCGCCGCGAGCAGGGTCTGGCCACGTTCGTCGGCGCCGTCGGCCAGGCGGTCGATGGTGTCGAAGTAGGCCGACAGGCTGAGCGCGCCACCGGCGCCGCCGTGCAGCCGCTCGCTGCAATGCGTGTACCAGCGCACCAGCTGGGCTTCGTTCAGCGTCCAGCGCCCGTTGCGCGCGCGGTAGCGAAAGAGCAGCTCGTCCAGCCGCTCGTCGCGAAACGCCGGCGGCTGCCTGGCCACCGTGCGTGCCAGCTCTTCGGGCGTTAGCTTGCGCAGCCGTTCGAGCTGGCGGCGGTCGTCGTCGCCGACGAAGCCACCGTACAGATCGGCATCGACGTCGGCCGGCTCAGGTGATGGCTCGCGCACGAAGACGCGGTCCCACACACCGAGCATCGGCCCGGCCACGCGCGTCACCGCTTCGGCATGGCGCAGCGCCAGCGCCTTGTCGATGCCGAACTGCTCGGCGCGCTCGGGCGTGAGCGTCGCCAGGTTCTTGATGACGATCGGTGACTTGTTGATGTGGATGGTTTTCAGCGGCAGCCGCAGCACGCCTTCGGGCAGCTCTTCCTGCCGCGTGAACAGGCGCTGGCGGATCTGCGCGGCGTCCAGCGCCAGCAGCTCGGCCGGGTCGTGCGCCAGGTCCCAGACGATGACCTCGTTGCGGTTGCTCGGGTGCGGCGCCAGCGGCGCCACGATCGCCATGCAGCCCTGGCTCGCCGGGTACATGCCGGAGATGTGCAGCACCGGCTGGCCGCTGATGAGCTCGGCCTGCACCGCGCTTTTCTCGCGCAGCTTCAGGCAGAAGTCCCACAGCCGCGCCTTGCGCGTCTTGATGATGCGCGCCAGCGCCACGGTGGCGCGCACGTCGGAAAGTGCGTCGTGCGCCGCGTCGTGCACCAGGCCGTTGGCGCCGGTGAGGTGTTCAAGCTTGAACGACGGTTTGCCGTCGGGGTGCAGCGGCCACGCTAGGCCCTCGGGCCGCAGCGCCCAGGTGCAGCGCACGGTGTCGAGCAGGTCCCAGCGGCCGCAGCCGTTGCGCCATTCGCGCGCGTACGGGTCGATCAGATTGCGCCAGAAGAGGAAGCGCGTGAACTCGTCGTCGAAGCGGATGCTGTTGTAGCCCACGCCGATGGTGCCGGGCGCGGCCAGTTCGGCTTCGATGAGGGCGGCGAATTCACGCTCGGGCAGGCCCTGCTTCTGGCACAACTGCGGCAGGATGCCGGTGAGCAGCACGCTTTCGGGGTCGGGCAGCACGTCGGGCGCGGGTTGGCAGTAGTGCATCACCGGCGTGCCGATCTCGTTCAACTCCATGTCGGTGCGCACCCCGGCGAACTGCGACGGCCGGTCGCGCCGCGCGCTGCGGCCGAAGGTTTCGTAGTCGTGCCAGAAGAAGCTGGCGGTGGGCGCGGCCATGGGCGGCCACCTAGAGCCGCTGGATGACGACGCTGCCTATGGAATAACCCGCGCCGAACGAGCAGATGACACCGCGATCGCCCGGCTGCAGGTCGCCGTGGTGCAGATGGAAGGCGATGATCGAGCCGGCCGAGGCCGTGTTGGCATAGTCGTCCAGGATCACCGGCGCGATGTCTTGCGTGGCCACGCCCACGAGTTTCTTCATCACCAAGAGGTTCATGCCGAGGTTGGCCTGGTGCAGCCAATAACGCCGCACCTGAGTGGTCTCAAGTCTCAGGCTTTGCAGGTGCTGCTCGATGTGCGCGGCGGCCAGCGGCACGACTTCCTTGAAGACCTTGCGGCCCTCTTGGTAGAAAGTCTTGTCGCGCGCGTCGGGTTCGGTGTCTTCGCAGCGGTTGAGGAAACCCGCGTTATTGCGGATGTTGCTGGAAAACTGCGTGGCGAGCTTGGTGCCGAGCACGCGCCAGCGGTCGCCGGAGGTGGCGGTGTCTTCGGCTTCGACGATGACGGCGGTGGCCACGTCACCGAAGATGAAGTGGCAGTCGCGGTCGCGCCATTCGAGGTGTGCCGAGGTGATCTCGGGGTTGACCACCAGCACGCAGCGCGCGCTGCCACTCTTCACCGCGTTCACCGCCTGTTCGATGCCGAAGGTGGCCGACGAGCAGGCCACGTTCATGTCGAAGCCGTAGCCGCCGGCACCGAGCGCGTGCTGGATCTCGCAGGCCATGGCCGGGTAGGCGCGCTGCATGTTGGCCGCGGCGCAGAGCACGCCGTCGATGTCACGTCCTTCCTTGCCGGCGGCGGCCATGGCAGCGCGTGCAGCGTGCACGCCGATCTCGGCCATCAGTGACAGCTGATCGTCGCCACGCGGCTCGAAGTGTGGCTTCATGCGTGTCGGGTCGAGCACGCCGGCCTTGTCGATCACGAAGCGGCGCTTGATGCCCGAGGCCTTCTCGATGAACTCTTCGCTCGAAGGCTGCAGCGGCTCGAATTCACCAGCAGCGATGGCGGCCGCGTGCTTGTCGTTTTGCAGCGCGACGTAGGCGTTGAAGGCTTCGACCAACTCGGCGTTGGTGATGATGTGCGGCGGGCTGTACAGCCCCGTGCCGCTGATGACGACGTTTTTCATGCGCGGCAGTTTAGGCGGCAGCCTGCGCCAAGGCATCGGCGCGAACCCGGCGGCGAGCTGCCCGCATGTGGCCAACCACTACTTGCGCTTGGGCGGCGCGGCCGTCGGCGCGCTGCCTTGTTGCAGCGCTTCGGACATGCCGATCAACACACCGCTGACCATCGCCACGTAACTCTCGGCCATGACCTGTGCCGCGCGCATGCTGGCGCTGCGTGTGCTTCGTAGCGAGGTCTGCATCTGCTGCACCAGTTGTTCGGCGGTGGTCGTCGCACTCGCGCCCGACAGCGTGCCGCCGGCCTGCATCTTCTCCAGCACCTGGCTCCAGGGCGCCGCGACTTGCGAGCCCGAAGCCGTGGCCGATTCAGCCGCCTTGCGCACCACGCCCATGAAGGTGTCTTCGAACTTTTCCATCTCGTCGAGCGCGCGCTTGAGGTGCTTCTCGCGCAGATCGGCTCCTTGCGCGACGAGCTGGCCGAGTGCCGTCTTGTTGGCCTCGACCGCACGCAGCAGTGCGTCGTCCATGCCGGCCACGGCCTTGTCCAGCAAGGCCGGAAGGTCGGCGCCGGCGACCAGGTTCTTGGCCACGCCTTCGCCCGCGGCCTCGCTCACCGCCTTGAGCGTGGCGCGGATGTTTTTCAGCGTCAGCTCGCGCGCCTGCAGCGCCTTGAGCGTGGTCTCGCCCACGGCCTTGCGCAATGCGGCGCCCTGTTTGGCGGTGGCGCTTTCGAACATCTCGATCAGGGCTTCGGGGTCGATCATCGGCTTGGCCATGCTTGCACTCCTTCGGGTTGGGGTGCCGCATCGTCGCACCGGCCGCGCCGCCGGGCAAGACGGCGTGCGGCCGGCGTAGGCGTCACCAGGCGCGGCGCAGTTCGTCGACGTCGAACTGCAGCTTGACGAAGGCTTCGCTGCCACGGTTCGTCACCGGGTCGCCGCTGCTCGCGCGGCTGGCGCCGACGTACAGGAGCGTGCCGGCCGAGCGGCGCCAGGTGTAGGTCAGCGACGTGGCGCGGCTGGCGCTGCGCGAGGCTGCTACGCCGGGCTCGGCGCGGCGGTCCAGGCCCGTGAGCTGCACGATGGCGCGCAGGTTGTGGCGGCCGTCGAAGTGCCACACGCCCAGCACCTGCGCCACATTCTCGTGGTAGGTGCGCCGGCCATCGCGGTCGAGCCAGGCCATGGCCAGGCTGGGTTCGAGTTCAAGGGGGCGCAGCGGCCGCAGCTTGGCGAGGAAGTTGATGCGCGCGCCGTGGCGCACCTGGTCGGTCACGGTGTCGGCCAGGCGGCCGATGGCGATGTTCGTGTCGACCAGCGGAAACCACTCGGCCGGCGTCATCACCAGGCCCGTGGCGATGTAATGCTCATTCAAGAGACGTGAGCTGACCGAGGCGCGCACCTGCGACACCGGGAACAGGTGCAGCCACCACTCGAGGTTGCGCGCGGCGGTGGCGTACAGGCCCGGCCGCAGCGACTGCTTCACCAGCTGGCCGTTGACGCGGTCGCGCACCTGCTCGACCTGCGTATTCAGCCAGAACTCGTTGAAGCTGCTGCCGCCGAACCAGCCGCGCCCGTAAAAGGCGTTGAGCGAGCGCACGCCCGACTGGTTGACGAAGCCGGTGTCGTGGCGAAAGCCGCTGGTGATGTCGTCGAGCGTGACGTTGGCGTCGCTGTCGGGCGTCTGGCGCTGCAAGCGAAAGTAGACGCGGTGGCCGTTCGCCGCCGTAGCGCGTGCCAGCGCGCCGCCGCTGCCTGGTTGTGCCGTCGTTTGCGACGTTAGCCATTGGCCGCGCACGCGCCAGGCGTCGTCGATCTGCCAGGCCATGTCCGGGCCGAGCACATTGTTTTCGCCGCGCTCGCCGGCGTAGCGCCGCGCCGCCAGCACGCCGCCCCATTGCAGCGCACCTTCGTCCTTGCGCAGCCGCGCGGCCAGCGTCGTGGAGGCCGGCTGCTCGGCGAAGTTGGTGGCGTAGGGGCCGGGCAGCAGCACCAGGCCGCCGCCCTTGTCGTCCACCCTCAGTGCCGAGCCGGCGAGCGAGGCCGAACGCCAGGTGCCACGCGTACCCCAGCGCGGCGCAGTGAAGCTGCGGGTGTAGAAGGCCTCGGTGGGTGTGCGCAACAGGTCGGCCGACTCGAAGAAGAACGGCCGCTTCTCGGGGAAGAACAGAGCGAAGCGCGAGTTGCCGGCGAGCTGCGGCACGTCCAGCGCGACCTGCGAGAAGTCGGGCTTGAGCGTGCCGTCCAGCACCAGCTCGGCCAGCGGGCGCCACTTGATGTCGAGGCTGGTTTCGAGCTTGTTGGCGCTGACCGTAGGCTGGCCGACTTCGCGTTCCTGCGTGTGGCGCATGGTGAAGCTCGGCCGCACCGTGAGGAACTGGCTGTTGGCCGGCAGGTTCACTCCGGCCAGCGGCTGCAGGTGGTGGATGAAGCTCGGTGCGTCACGCGGAATGAGCACCGAGGTGGCGAGGTGGAACTGCTCGCGCGGCAGGCGGCGGCCAACCATGAAGCGCCAGTCGCCTTGGCTGCCGTCACCCGCGCCATCGCCGTAGCGCAGCGACGCGAAGGGCAGGCGGAACACCGCCGTCCAGCCCGTGGCATGGCGCTGCACGGCGCCGTCCCAGTCGAAGTCGGGCGAGAAGTCTTCGCTGTCGTCCGAGGCTGTGTGGATGCCGTCGGCCATGCTGCCTGCGGCATTGAGGCGGAAGAACTGGGCCGAGCGTTTGGTGCCGATGGGGTCGACGTAGACCACGACGAAGTCCTGCGTGCGGTTCACACCGTCGTTGCGCACCGGCACGTCGCGAATGCGTGCGGGCTGGCTGTCGAGCGCGGTCACGCCGACCCACACCGCCTGGTCGTCGAACAGCACCTGCACGCGCGTTTCCTGCGCCGGCGGCCCACCGGTGATGGGAAACTTCTCGACGAAGCCCGAGAACGCTGGCGCGCGCTGCCACGCCGGGTGCGCGAGGCTGCCGTCGAGCACGAGTTGCTCGCCGGGGGCGAGGCGCACAGCCTGCACGGTACCTGGAACGGCTGTGGATTGGGCGGCGGCAGTGAAGGTGGCGAAAGTGGCGAAGGCGGCCGCGGCCGTCACCAAGCTGCGGATGGATAGGCGCATCGTGGGAGCGAGAGTCTTTCAAGGGGCGCCATTCTCGCGGCAGGAAGCCGCGACCACCCGGCGCGCCGAGATAATGCGATGGACGACGCCCACACCCGACGAAGCACGGCCCGGCACGCGACACTATCCACGACCCCATCAAAGGAAACCCATGACCCGCGTCTTCAATTTCAGCGCCGGCCCGGCCGCGCTGCCCGAGTCGGTGCTGCGCACCGCCTCCGACGAGATGCTCGACTGGCATGGATCGGGCATGTCCGTGATGGAGATGAGCCACCGCGGCAAGGAATTCATCGCCATCCACGCCGAGGCCGAGAGCCTGCTGCGCGAGCTGCTGGCCATTCCTGCGAACTACAAGGTGCTGTTCATGCAGGGTGGCGCCATCGGCGAAAACGCCATCGTGCCGATGAACATGCTGCGCGGTAAACGCAGCGCCGACTACATCGACACCGGCGAGTGGAGCAAGAAGTCGATCAAGGAAGCGAAGAAGTACGGTAGCGTCAACGTCGCAGCCAGCGCGGCGGACACGGGTTACACGTCGATTCCAGACCGTTCAACTTGGAAGTTAGACGCCGACGCGGCCTACGTGCACATCTGCTCGAACGAAACCATAGGCGGCGTGGAATACCACTTCACGCCCGACGTGGGCAATGTGCCGCTGGTGGCCGACATGTCCAGCAGCATCCTGTCGCGGCCGGTCGACGTGGCCAGGTACGGGCTGATCTACGGCGGCGCGCAAAAGAACATCGGCCCGGCGGGGTTGACGATCGTCATCGTGCGTGACGACCTCATCGGCCAGGCCATGCCGCTCACGCCTTCGGCCTTCGACTACAAGCAGCAAGCCGACAACGACTCGATGCTGAACACGCCGCCGACCTACGCCATCTACATCGCCGGGTTGGTGTTCAACTGGATCAAGGCACGCGGTGGCCTGGTCGCGATGGAAGCGCACAACCGCAAGAAGGCCGCCGTGCTGTACGACTACCTCGACATCACCACCTTCTACACAAGCCCGGTGGCGCGCGATTGCCGCTCGCTCATGAACGTGCCCTTCATGCTGCGCGATGAGAACCTGGACGCAGCCTTTCTCAAGGGCGCCGAAGCGCGTCAGATGATGCAGCTCAAGGGCCACCGCTCGGTCGGCGGCATGCGCGCGTCGATCTACAACGCCATGCCTATCGAAGGCGTGATGACGCTCGTGGCCTACATGAAGGAATTCGAGGCACGCCATGGCTGAGAGCCATGGCTTTGGAGACTTTCATGGCTGAGCCCACACCTCAACGCCTGGGCGTGCTGGTGCTGAACCAGATCTCGGCCGGCGGCTTGTCGCGCCTGCCGGCCGAGCGTTACCGCGTCGGCAAGGACGTGGCCGACCCCGCCGCCGTGCTGCTGCGTTCGGCCGACATGCACGGCATGACGATCCCGGCCAGCGTGCGCGCCATCGGCCGCGCAGGAGCGGGCACCAACAACATCCCGGTGGCAGCCATGAGCGCACGCGGCGTGCCGGTGTTCAACGCGCCCGGCGCCAACGCCAACGCGGTGAAGGAACTGGTCATCGCCGGCATGTTGATGGCGGCGCGCAACCTGGCACCGGCGATGAGCTTCGTCGCCACGCTCGATGCGAAGGCTGGCGACCTCGACAAGCGCGTTGAAGACGGCAAGAAGAATTTCGCCGGCTATGAACTTGCCGGCCAGACGCTGGGGGTGATTGGTCTGGGCAAGATCGGCTGTCTGGTAGCCGACGCGGCCATCAAACTCGGCATGAACGTGCTCGGCTTCGACCCGCACATCACCGTCGACGCCGCCTGGAGCCTGCCCTCGCAGGTGAAGCGTGCGGCCAGCGTGAATGACGTGCTGCGCGCGGCGCAGTTTGTCACCGTGCATGTGCCGTTAGTCGAGAGCACGCGCCACCTTGTCAACCACGCCAATATCGGCCTGATGCGCGCCGGCGCGGTGCTCTTGAACTTCAGCCGCGAAGGCATCGTCGCCGACGAAGCCCTGATCGAGGCACTGGCCGGGCAGCGGTTGGCGGCCTACGTCTGCGACTTCCCCTCGGCCGAATTGCTGGGCCGGCCGGGCGTGGTGGCGCTGCCGCACCTGGGCGCGTCCACGCGCGAGGCCGAAGAGAACTGCGCCATCATGGTCGTCGATCAATTGCGCGAATACCTGGAGCACGGCAACGTGGTCAACGCCGTCAACTTCCCCGGGGTGAGCATGCCGCGCGAATCGAACTGGCGCGTGGCCATCGCCAACGCCAACGTGCCCAACATGCTCGCTCAGATCTCCACCACGATGGCGCATGCCGGCTTGAACATCCACAACATGGTCAACAAGTCGCGTGGCGAGATGGCCTACACGCTGGTGGATGTGGACAGCGCGGTTTCAGAAGCAGCGCTGGCGGCGCTGCAGGGTATCGAAGGCGTGCTCGCGGTGCGCTACCTGCCCGGATGACGGCTCGCCCGTCTAGGTAGTGACCCACCCACGCGAATGAGTGGTCGTGCCTTCCACGGGCGTGCAGCATGCCGTTTTCCCGCACGTCGGGAATCATTACAGCCGTGTCGCGCGGAGCCCGGAACCGCGTTGCAGTTTGCTTGCTAGTGTGTTGATCGCGTTCAGCTGATTCGGCATTGGCACGCCGCTTGCTGACGCCTTGTCACGTGAGGCTGAGGGCCCACTTCGGAAGATCAAACCCTTGCTTGGCGGGTGGCTGGTGCCACCCACAATTTTTGGCTCGCCTTTGGCTGCCAGCTGGTGTTTGACCTTGCGACTCTTTGGTTGCGTCGTCCGAGACATCGGTTCGGCGCGTCGTTCGCAAGGGCAGTGATCCTGCCCCTGCTGGTTGTGGTCACAAGAGGACTTCTATGAGAATCAAACTGGGTACCGCCCTGCTGGCTGGGGTCGGGTTGGCATTGGCGCTTTCGAACGCATATGCCGATCAGGTCATCAAGCCGTACTTCGAGTTCAAACAGCCGAAGATGATCGCCATCCCGGGTGATCTCTCGCTGGACACCAATGGCGCCGCAGCGCCCGTCATCAGCGGCTTCTCGCAGTTCGGTGTTCGCATCGGTGTGACCTTCGAAGGCGTCAGCCAGTACGACTTGGCGACTGTCGGCCGCCCTAACTTCATTCCGCCCGACACCAATGGCGCCGTGGGCAAGACCCAGTTCGTGGAGACAACCAACGGCGCCTATGCCGTGTTCGACAAGGCCACGGGCGTACGTACCTCGCTGGTGTCCGACGTCGCCTTCTGGGCGACTGCGGGCCAAACCGGCGCCAGCGGTGACTCGCGGGTGATGTACAACGCCGCAGCCGATCGCTGGATCGCCATGTCATTCGGCGCCAACGCCAAAGACCTGCAGGTCGCGATTTCCGACACGTCCAATGCGCTGGGTACCTGGAAGTCGACGAAATTCGAGGGCTTCGCCGGCTTCGGCTTCGGCGCCACTGCGGACTATCCGACGCTCGCGCTGGACAAGAACGCGGTCTATATCGGCACCAACAACTTCGCGCCAGCGACTTCCGGCGGAACGAACAGCTTCCGCGGCACGACGATGAACGTGATCCCGCTGGACAGCCTGTTCAATCCGGTGGCGCCGACGGTCTCGAATATGAAGCAGTTCGTGACGCCCTTCACCAACACCGCAAGTGACGTCGATCGTGGTTTCGCCCAGCAAGGCGTGAACAGTTCGTCGGTGGGCTCGACCGGCACCGTGATTGCCGCGTCGCTTTTCGCCTTCGACAACCTTGGCTTCAAAGTCAATGGCTTGACGTCGTCGTCGGCGACGACCTCCACGATCGGGCCGGTGGCCATGCTCGGCGAGGCTGCATTCACGAGCCCGGGTCCTGGCCGCCAGCCCAGTGTTGCGATTCCCGCCAACCAGCGCGTGATTGCAACGCTTGACGAGCGCATCAGCTCCAGCGTTTACGAAGCCAATGGCCGCATCTACGGCGTGCACACCGTCAACTCGGGTTTGGACGCACTGGACCAGGCCCGCGTTCGCTACTTCGTGCTCGACGCGGCGACCATGGCCATCGTCGACGAAGGTGACATTGGCGAAGCAGGTTACGACTACTACCAGGGCGCGATTGCCGTCAATCGCTACGGCCAGGTGGTCATCTCGTACAACCGTTCGGGCCTGGACCCCGCCACCGGCAAGATCAGCCTGATGGCGCGTCTGTTCGACACCAATGGCGCCGGCAAACTGGTGGTGCACAGCGATGAGTTGCTGCTGAAGGAAAGCCTGACCGACGATTACCACAACGGCAGTCTCTTTGGTGCTGCGGCGGTGGGCCGTCAGCGTTGGGGTGACTACGCGCAGGTGACGATCGACCCGGCGAACGACTCCAAGTTCTGGGTCATCGGCGAGTTTGCGCGTGAGTACAACCTGGCGCAATTCGGGCACCCTGGTGGCACCGGCGGTTCGCGCTGGGGCACCTGGATCACCGAGATCGAATTCATCCCCGAGCCGCCGGCCTGGGCGATGGTCGTGCTGGCGATGGGCCTGGCAGGTTTCGCCAGCCGTCGTCGCCGTATCGCAGTGACGGCAGCAATGGCAGCCTGACCTCAAGTCACTCGTGACATGATGCGTGGGGAGCGGAGGCGCTCCCCACTTTCGTTTGGGGATCCATCATGAGCCAGGGAGTGATGCAATGTTCGGACTTCGACTTATGGCCGGTGTCAGCGCCCTGATGGCCATGGCCGGTTTGTCATCCGCGGCGGCACCGCTTACGGGTCAATGGGGCGGCGATCGCGCCTTGCTAACGCTGGAAGCGACGGGCGGACGCATTGAATACGATTGCGGCTCGGGCACACTCGACGCCGCGTTGCGGCCCGATGCCAAAGGCCGGTTCAGTGTCAGCGGTAAACACGAAGTACATACGCCAGGCCCGACCTTGGCCGATGCAGCGCCAGCGTTCCTGGCGGCGAGCTATCGCGGCACCGTGCAGGGCGATCGCATGTCGCTTGTCGTGCAGGTTGCTGGCGAAAAGTCGCCGCGCACCCTTGGATTGGTGCGCGGCCAGGGCGTCAAGCTGGTCCGCTGCTTGTAGCGCAACCCACGCGTCGGTGGGGCAGCGGCGTCAGGCCAGCTTGCCGTGGCACAACTTGTACTTCTTGCCGCTGCCACAGGGGCAAGGGTCGTTGCGCCCGACCTTGGGCACGGCCTGGGCCAGCGTCGCCGGGTCGGCTTCTTGCGACACCGAGCCATCCTCGTTCGGATGCGTGTAGGTCACGTTCGACACCTGGCTGGCCTGCTGCTCGATCGCCGCGGCGGCCTCGGCGGCGGCTTCTTGCGTCTGGATGCGCACCGTCATCAACACGCGCGTGACTTCGGCTTTCACCAGGTCGAGCAGTTGCGAGAAGAGCTCGAACGCTTCGCGCTTGTATTCCTGCTTGGGATTCTTCTGCGCATAACCACGCAGGTGGATGCCCTGGCGCAGGTAGTCCAGCGCCGCAAGATGCTCGCGCCAATGGGAGTCGATCGACTGGAGCATCACCATGCGCATAAAGGGCGTGAACTGCTCGCGGCCGACGATGTCGAGCTTGCTCTCGAACGCGGCGTCGGCGGCGGCGACCACCCGCTCGACAATGTCGTCGTCGGTGACACTGTCGCTGCGCTCGACTTCGCCCTTCAGGTCGACGGTGAGTTGCCACTCGTCCTTCAGCGCGCGCTCCAGGCCCGGCAGGTCCCACTGCTCTTCAAGGCTCTCTGCCGCGACGTAGGTGCGCACCAGGTCGGTGACGGCGCTGCGGCGCAGGTTGGCGATGCGGTCGTCGAGCACCTGCGCTTCGAGGATCTCGTTGCGCTGCTGATAGATCACCTTACGTTGGTCGTTAGCGACGTCGTCGTACTCAAGCAGCTGCTTGCGGATGTCGAAGTTGCGCGCCTCGACCTTGCGCTGGGCGCTTTCGATGCTGCGGTTGACGATGCCGGCCTCGATGGCCTCGCCCTCGGGCATCTTCAGCCGGTCCATGATGGCGCGCACACGGTCGCCGGCGAAGATGCGCATCAGCGAATCGTCCAGGCTCAGGTAGAAGCGGCTGGCACCCGGGTCGCCCTGGCGGCCTGAGCGGCCGCGCAGCTGGTTGTCGATACGCCGGCTCTCATGCCGCTCGGTGGCCACGATGCGCAGGCCGCCTTGCGCTTTCACCTGCTCGTGCAGACCTTGCCATTCGTCCTGCAGCTTCCTGGCGCGGGCCCGCTTCTCTTCGTCGGACAAGCCGGGGTCCGCCTCGACGAACTGGATCTGCTTCTCGACATTGCCCCCGAGCACGATGTCGGTGCCGCGCCCTGCCATGTTGGTGGCAATGGTGATGACCTTGGGTCGGCCGGCCTGGGCGATGATCTCGGCCTCTTTCGCGTGCTGCTTGGCATTGAGCACCTGGTGCGGCAACTTGGCTTGGGTCAGCAGGTCCGAAATCAATTCGGAGTTTTCGATCGACGTGGTGCCCACCAGCACCGGCTGGCCGCGCTCGTAGCAATCGCGGATGTCGGTGATGACGGCGTCGTACTTCTCTTTCGCCGTCTTGTAGATGAGGTCGTTGTCGTCTTTGCGGCGCGTCGGCTTGTTCGGCGGGATGACTACCGTTTCCAGGCCGTAGATCTCCTGGAATTCATAGGCCTCGGTATCGGCCGTGCCGGTCATGCCGGCGAGCTTGCCGTACATGCGGAAGTAGTTCTGAAAGGTGATCGAGGCCAGCGTCTGGTTCTCGCTCTGGATCTGCACGCCTTCCTTGGCCTCCACCGCCTGGTGCAGGCCGTCGCTCCAGCGCCGGCCCGACATCAGCCGGCCGGTGAATTCGTCGACGATGATGACTTCGCCATCCTGCACCACGTAGTGCTGGTCGCGGTGGTACAGGCGGTGCGCACGCAGGGCCGCGTACACGTGGTGCATCAGCGTGATGTTGGCCGGGTCGTACAGACTCGCGCCTTCGGGTAGCAGCCCGGCTTCACCCAGCAGCCGTTCGGCGTTCTCGTGGCCGTCTTCGGTGAGGTAGACCTGGTGTGTCTTCTCGTCGACCGTGAAGTCGCCGGCCTCGATCACGCCCTGGCCTGTGCGCGGGTCGGCCTCGCCGATCTGCTTCTTCAGCCCCGGCACGACGGCGTTGATGCGCACGTACATGTCGGTATGGTCTTCCGCCTGGCCCGAGATGATGAGCGGTGTGCGCGCTTCGTCGATGAGGATCGAATCGACTTCGTCGACGATGGCGAAGTTCAGGCCGCGCGCGACGCGGTCGGCGACGTCCTGCACCATGTTGTCGCGCAGGTAGTCGAAGCCGAATTCGTTGTTCGTGCCGTAGGTGACGTCGGCCGCGAACGCAGTCTGCTTTTCTTCGCGCTGCATGCCGGGCACGTTGACACCGACGGTGAGGCCGAGGAAGCCATAGAGCCGCCCCATCCAGTCGGCGTCGCGTCGCGCCAGGTAGTCGTTGACGGTGACCACATGCACGCCCTTGCCTTCGAGCGCATTGAGGTACACCGGCAGCGTGGCCATCAGCGTCTTGCCTTCGCCCGTGCCCAGCTCGGCAATCTTGCCTTGGTGCAAGGCGATGCCGCCCACCAGCTGCACATCGAAGTGGCGCATCTTCAATGTGCGCTTGCCCGCCTCGCGCACCACGGCAAAGGCCTCGGGCAGCAGTTCATCGATCGATTCGCCCTGCGCCAGGCGGGCGCGCAAGGCGTCGGTCTGGCCGCGCAGTGCGGCGTCGTCGAGCGCCTCGAATTGCGGCTCGAGCGCGTTGATCTGTTGCACGGCGCGGCGGTATGTCTTCAGCAGCCGGTCATTGCGGCTGCCGAAAATCTGGGTCAGGATCTTGGGAAGCATGCAGCGTCACGCGTGGAAAGTTGGAGGACGGCGCACCGCCAGGCGCTGCATCAATGCAGCCGTGGCGGGCGCGTGAAGGGGCCAGGCGGATATGGAGCCGATGGAGCACAACGCAAGCCTGGCTGTGGCCTGCTCTGAACCGGCACGCGGCACATCTTCGCCAGGCACACCGTGCCTGGCAAACGCCCCGCGCAAAGCGCGCGAGTTTAGCATCGCACCCCTGGCGCACGGCCCGTGCGACAGCGACTATCGGCGTACCCTGGACTCGGTCACCACGGCACTTCTGGCGGCGCCATCGAGGAACTGTGCAGGGTCCTGCGGCACCGCGCCAAGCAGCACCTCGAAATGCAGATGCGGGCCGGTGGACCGGCCCGAATTGCCGACCTCGGCGATCAGTTGTCCGCGCTTGACCAGCGCGCCGGCTTCGACCATCGCCTTCGAGCAATGGGCATAGCGCGTAACGAGGCCGTTGCCATGGTCGATCTCGACCACATGGCCGTAGGCCGCATGCCATTCGCTGCCCACCACCACACCGCCGGCGGCGGCGAACACCGGGGTGCCGATGTCCGCGGGAAAGTCGAGCCCTGAATGCAGCGCAGCGCGGCCGCTGATGGGGTCCAGCCGAAAGCCGAATCCTGAACCCACGGGACCATTGACGGGCCTGGAGTTCGGCACCATCAGCGCTTTAAGGCGTGCCTGCAGCAGCCGCGATTCGACCAGCGTGAAGAGGTCGGTGTGCTGCTCGGTGGCTTCGTCCAGCGTCAGCAGGAGGCCTTGAAGCACATCGAGCGACAGGCCTTCGGCCGGAATGAACGGGCCACCCTTGCCGCCTGATTTGCTTGTCGCGGGCCGCGGCACGGGCTTCATCTCGTCGACCTTCACACCCGCCAGCCCCGACACGCGCTCACCCATGGCTTCGAGTTTGATGAGCTTGGCGTTCATCACGCCCACTTGCTGCGCCATGGCGTCAAGGTTCTCGCGCATGAAGCGGTCGCGTTGCGCGATCTCGTCGCGCACCACCAGCTTGACCAATTGGCTGACGATGGGCCAGCCTTCGCGCGCAGCCTTGAGAAAGATGAAGTGGTAGATCGCGCCGGAAGCCAGCATCAGCACCAGCACGATGGCCGCTGCAATCGCCATCAGGCGCGGCCAGCTGAACTGCAGCACCCGCGTGCGCGACAGGCCCGCGTGTGTGATCAACACTTGCATCGTTAGACTCCTCAGATGTCTCCACCGAGCGAACGGTCAGCGGCGCCCGCACAGGCCTTGCGCCAGGCATTGGACGGCAGCGAACCCCTGTCGCGCTTGTTGGCGCGGGTGCAGGCCTCGCGTGAGCGCCTCGCCGTCGTGCTGCCGGTATTGCCGCCCGAGTTGCACGGCGCCTTGTTAGCCGGGCCCCTGGACGATAGCGGATGGACCCTGCTGGTGGCCAACGCTGCGGCCGCCGCCAAATTGCGCCAGTTGTTGCCAAGCATGATGGCGACACTTCAGGCCCATGCACTGCCCGTGGCCGCCCTGCGCATCAAGGTTCAGGCGCCGACCTGACGGCCAGGTATGGCGTTGACTTGGCGACTGGTGCCGGCTCCCGGGATCGAACTGGGGACCTTCCGCTTACAAGGCGGGTGCTCTACCAACTGAGCTAAGCCGGCGGGTGATTCAGCGCGCTGCGGATGCTAAGGCCACGCGTCGCGCGACGACGCGCATCGATGGCCACAACGTTGTCTATTTCACGCGCTTGAGCGACGGCCTCGGAGCCCCCGGTGAGGGTGGCTCGGGTGGCTCGGGCAGAACGTTTGGGGCCGTCTGTGCGTCGGCATCGCCCGCTTTGTCGCGTGCGCGGGCCGGGCTGTCGGTTTCGCTGCGCGCCAGGCGCAAGCCTCGCAGCGGCGTCACGCCTTTGGCCGCCGCGTCGGCGCCTGGCGCGCCTTCGGTCGGCGCGGGGAAGGCCATGCCCTGGCCATTCTCGCGCGCGGAGATGGCCACGACATGGTCGATGGGCACCACGATGTCGCGCGCGGCACCGCCGAAACGCGCCTTGAACTCGACGAACTCGTTACCGAGCTTCAGGCCGCTGGTGGCTTCGAAGCCGACGTTGAGCACGATCTCGTTGTTCTTCACGTACTCCATCGGCACCTGCACCGTGGCGTCGACGTAGACGGCCAGGTAAGGCGTGAAGCCGTTGTCGGTGCACCAGTCGTGCAGGGCACGAATGAGGTACGGCCGGGTCGGCGTACCGGCACTTTCAGGCAGGACGGGAATGCTCATGCGCTTGGGGCGAAGGCTGCGCGCCGCATTTGCACATCAATGGCGCATCACTTGCGCATCACCTTCTCGGACGGTGTCAGCGCTTCGATGTAGGCCGGGCGCGAGAAGATGCGCTCGGCGTACTTCAACAGCGGCACGGCGTTCTTGGACATGTCGATGCCGTAGTAGTCCAAGCGCCACAGCAGCGGCGCGATGGCAACGTCGAGCATCGAGAAGTCGTCACCGAGCATGAACTTGTTCTTCAGGAAGATCGGCGCCAGCTGCGTCAAGCGGTCGCGGATCTGCGAGCGCGCTTTTTCCAGCTGCTTGTCGGTGGCCTTCACGCCGCGCGACTCGAGCAGGTTCACGTGTGCGAACAATTCCTTCTCGAAATTGAAAAGGAACAAGCGCACGCGTGCGCGTGCCACCGGGTCGCCCGGCATCAACTGCGGATGCGGGAAACGCTCGTCGATGTACTCGTTGATGATGTGCGACTCGTACAGGATGAGGTCGCGCTCGACGAGGATAGGCACCTCGTTGTACGGGTTCATCAGCGCGATGTCTTCGGGCTTGGCGAACAGGTCGACGTCGCGAATCTCGAAGTCCATGCCCTTCTCGAACAGCACGAAGCGGCAGCGGTGCGAATACGGGTCGGTGGTTCCGGAATAAAGCACCATCATGGTGGGTAGCCCTCAAGTCGGTCAATGGAGCCACGGCGGCCCCGGCACAAAGAACATCTGCAAAGTGCAAACGCAGAAGGCGGCTATACGCTTCCAACGCGCCACAGGCCGGCGCTGCTGGCGCCGGCAAACCTCAGCCGCTACTTGACGTCTTTCCAGTAGGCGGCATTAAGGCGCCACGCGAAGATCGTGAACACCGCCAGGAAGAGCAGTGCCCATACACCGATACGAAAGCGGTCGGCCTGCACAGGCTCGCCCATCCACTGCAGGAAGGCCACCAGGTCGGCCACCGCCAGCTTGTACTCGTCGGCACTCAGCGTGCCTGGTGTCAGCGCCTCGAAACGCTTGAAGACATGCGCCGTGTGGCCGTGCGCATCGGTCTCGTCGGCAAAGACTGCCGCCCGCTGGCCCTGCATTTCCCACAACACGTGCGGCATCGCGACACTGGGGAATGCAAGGTTGTTCCAGCCGGTGGCTTTGGTGTCGTCGCGGTAATAATTTTGCAGGTACGTATACAGGTAGTCGGCACCTGTGCCCTTGCCGCCGTCCGAGCGCGAGCGGGCGATCAGCGTCAGGTCGGGCGGCAGGCCGCCGAACCAGTCCTTGGCGTCCTTCGGATCGAGTGCGACCTTCATCGTCTCGCCAACCTTGACGCCGGTGAAGACGAGGTTCTGCTTGATCTGCTCTTCACTCAGCCCAATGTCGCGCAGGCGGTTGTAGCGCATGTAACCCGCGGCATGGCAGTTCAGGCAATGGTTGACGAAGAGCTTGGCACCATGCTGAACGGCGGCAAGGTCGGTCACACGTTCGGTCGGGAACTTGTCCCAGGCAATGCCATCACTGGCGGCCTGGGCAGGCGCGGCCAAGCACAGGCTGGCCAAGAGCGCGAGGATCAGCTTTTTCATCATGTTGTGTCGCTCCGCCACGGGCCGCTCAATGGGCTTCGAAGGTGACCCGATCGGGCACACGCTTGAACTCGCCAATGCGGCTCCACCAGGGCATCAGCAGGAAGAATGCGAAATAGAAGATCGTGCCAACTTGCGACGCCAGCGTGCCGGCATCGGAGACCGGCTTGATGCCGAGGTAGCCCAGCACCACCATGTCGAAAACGAACAAGCCGTACATGATCTTGTGCCAGCCCGGCCGGTAGCGGATCGAATTCACCGGGCTGCGATCGAACCAGGGCAGGAAGAACAGGATGATGACCGCACCGCCCATGACCACCACGCCCCAGAACTTGGCGTCGAAGGCCTTGAGCAGGAAGATGGCCAGCAGCGCCGCGCCGAGCACCAGCACCTTCCACAGGGTTGAGATGCCACCCTTGAGTACGGCCAGTACCGCCGACACGGCGACGATGCCCACGAGCACGTTGACCATCGGGTCGGTGAGCGCGCGCAGCATCGAGTAGTAGGGCGTGAAGTACCACACCGGCGCGATGTGCGCGGGCGTCTTCAGCGGGTCGGCCGGTATGAAGTTGTTGTACTCGAGGAAGTAGCCGCCCATCTCAGGCGCGAGGAAGACGATGGCGGTGAATAACAACAGAAATACGCTCACACCGAGCAGGTCGTGCACGGTGTAGTAAGGATGGAAGGGTATGCCGTCCAGCGGCTTGCCCGACGCATCTTTGGTCGCCTTGATTTCCACGCCGTCGGGGTTGTTCGAACCGACATCGTGCAGGGCCAGCAGGTGCGCCACCACCAGCCCCAGCAACACCAGCGGCACAGCGATGACGTGGAACGCAAAGAAACGGTTGAGCGTGGCGTCACCGACCACGTAGTCACCGCGGATCAGCAGCGACAGGTCGGGCCCGATGAACGGGATGGCGGCGAAGAGGTTGATGATGACCTGGGCACCCCAGTAGCTCATCTGGCCCCATGGCAGCAGATAGCCCATGAAGGCCTCGGCCATCAGGCACAGGAAGATGGCGCAGCCGAAGATCCACACCAGTTCGCGCGGCTTGCGGTAGCTGCCGTAAATCATGCCGCGGAACATGTGCAGGTAGACGACGATGAAGAACGCGCTGGCGCCGGTGGAATGCATATAGCGCACCAGCCAGCCCCAGGGCACGTCGCGCATGATGTACTCGACCGACGCGAAAGCCTGTGCCGCGTCGGGCTTGTAGTGCATCGTGAGGAAGATGCCGGTGACGATCTGGATCACCAGCACCAACATCGCCAGCGAGCCGAAGAAGTACCAGAAGTTGAAGTTCTTCGGCGCGTAGTACTCCGACATGTGGACGCGGTAGGCGTCGAACGCGGTCGGGAACCGGTTCTCCATCCAGTTCGTCAGCTTCATGCCCAGCGACGCGTCGGCCGGCGCTTCCTTGAAATCAGCCATGCTTGCCCTCGTACGATTGTGTTTGCCGCGCGGACTTCAGTGCACTCACGCCTTCTTGTCCTCGCCAATCAACAGCGTGGTGTCGGACAAGTACATGTACGGCGGAACTTCAAGGTTGTCCGGCGCAGGCTTGTTCTTGTAGACGCGGCCGGCGAGGTCGAAGGTCGAACCATGACAGGGGCAGAGAAAGCCACCGTGCCAGTCGTCGCCCAGCGAGGGCTGCGCACCGGTCTGGAACTTGTCGCTGGGCGAGCAGCCCAGGTGCGAGCAGATGCCTACCGCCACGAAGTACTCGGGCTTGATGGAGCGGTAGGTGTTTTTCGCGTAGGCCGGCGTCGGGTATTGGTTGCGCTGCGAATTGGGGTCGGCCACAAGCGCCTCGGTCTGCTTCAGCGACGCCAGTTGCTCTGGGGTTCGGCGAACGATCCACACCGGCTTGCCGCGCCACTCCACCGTCAGCTTCTCGCCCGGCTTGATGCTGCCGATGTCGACCTGCACCGGTGCGCCTGCAGCCTTGGCGCGCTCTGAAGGCGCGAAGGAGCTGATGAACGGCACCGCGGTGAAAGCACCACCGACAGCGCCGGCGCCGCAGGTGATGGCGATCCAGGTACGTCGGCTCGTGTCGACAGCACTGCCGTCGTGGCCAGCAATGGCGCCCGTTGCGGAGACGGCGGCAGCGTCACTCATGGATGTCCTCGAGTTGGTCAAAGTAGGGGTGCCGATGGCGGCAAGACAACGCAGGATTCTAGCCGAGACCCCAGTCGCGGCTGCCCTGGGCGCCTGCCCCTTGGGTAGCCGCGCCCTGCGCGCACAACTTGCCTTGACGCTGGCATGGACTGCCCCTATGGTCGCGGCGCCCGCGCCAGCCGCGGCGCATCTGTCACCCCATATCAACATGCATCGAGGAGCAGCAACACCATGGGTTTCATGACCGAATTCAAAGAGTTCGCCACCAAGGGCAACGTCATGGATCTGGCCGTGGGCGTGATCATCGGCGGCGCTTTCGGCAAGATCGTCGATTCGCTGGTCGGCGACCTCATCATGCCTATCGTCGGCAAGATCTTTGGCGGTCTGGACTTCAATAACTACTTCATCCCGCTGGCCGGGCAGGCAGCCACGACGCTCGTGGAAGCCAAGAAGACCGGTGCCGTGTTCGCGTACGGCAGCTTCATGACGGTGGCGCTGAACTTCATCATCCTGGCGTTCATCATCTTCATGATCGTGAAGCAGATGAACCGCATGAAGCGCGACGCGCCGCCGGCCGCTGCGGCCGTTACGCCCGAAGACGTGGTGTTGTTGCGCGAGATCCGCGACTCGCTCAAGAAGTAACTTTTGCTTGCCCCCGGCATGCCTGTCGGGGGCCACCGTGGGTGCGGCTTGACGCATACTCGCGCGGCGACATGAGCCCGCCTGCCGTCTACCGCCTGCCCGCACCGATTGAAGCCGCTGCCATGCGCATGCAGCAGGCCGCACGGCAGGCCGTTGACCGCAGCATCGAAAGCCTCGGTCTCGCGGCCATGTCGGCCAACAGCGTGTCGCAGCGCAGCGAATTGCTGGCCGCGCAATTCGAGCTGGACCGCAAGTCGGCGCAGTTCATCCTGGCCTTCGACGAGGCCTTTCAGGAGCGGCTGCGCCACGACTGCGCGCCGCGCGATGACTTCGAACGCGCACATTCCGACTGGGGCGAACTCAGCCTCGTCGACGACCATGAGCTCGAGATCAAGGTCGCAGCCGAACGCTTCGGCCTGCAGATGGCCCACGCCTGCGAGTGGGAGCTGCGCGAGTTGAATGCCTACCTGGGCTCGGTGTTGACACGCGCGCGGCTGGAGCAGGAGCACAACCCGCTGCGGCCCGAGGTCATCGGACTGGCCATGATTCGTGCCGCCGAGGTCACCAGCGACCGAGAAGACGTGCGTCGGGTGCTTGTCGCCGAAATCAGCCGCTCGCTTGCCGGTGCGCTGGGCCCGACTTACGCCGCGATCGTGGCCGATCTGCGCAGCATGGGCATCCAGCCCGCAGGCCTGACGGTGCGCACCACCGAGGGCCGCAGCGGTGACGCACGCCGCGTGGTCGATTCGCAGTCGGATGCCGTCGCGCTCAGACACGCTGGCCAGGGCTTTGCCCACAGCGGCCAGGGTGGGGCGCCGGGCATGGCTTCGGGCGCAGTGCTGGGCCAGGTGGATGCGGCCATGATGTCGCTCATCCGACGCCTGGCCTTCGTCGAGCCGGCATCTGCGGCCGGCAGCGCCAGGTCAGGCCTGGGCGACAGCAACTGGATGGTCAGCGGCCCTGGTGGTGTTTCCGCCGACGGCGCGGCGCTGGTGGCACCCAACCTCATTCACGCGCACCGCGACGAATTGCGCGCGGCTTCGCGCGGCTCGATCGACCACATGGTCATCGACGTCATCAGCAGCCTGTTCGACCAGATCCTGAGCGACCCGAAGGTGCCGCCGCAGGTGGCGCGCCAGATCGCACGGCTGCAGTTGCCAGTGCTGCGCGCGGCGCTTGGCGACCCGAGTTTCTTCTCTTCGCGCCGCCACCCGGTGCGCCGCTTCGTCAACCGCATCGCCTCGGTCGGCACGGCGCTGGAAGAAGTGGACGACGAGCGCGCCGCACGGCTGCTGGCCAAGGTGCGCGAGCTGGTGCAGGATGTCGTGCAGGGCGACTTCGAACAGATCGAAACCTACGAGGCCAAGCTGGCCGAACTCGAGGCTTTCGTCGCCGAAGAGGCGCGCGGCGACATGGCCAGCGCTCACGGCGATGCGGCCGCGCTGTTCCAGCAGAAAGAAGACCAGCTGCGCCTGCAGCGCCTGTACTCGACCCAGCTGCAGGGCGAGTTGAGGTCGGTGGCTGTGCCCGACTTCCTGCGCGACTTCGTGGCCCAGGTGTGGAGCCAGGTGCTGCTCGCCTGCGCTGCGCGCGACGGTGCGCAGAGTGAGCGTGTGCAGCGCCTGAAAGACAGCGCCGGGCAGCTGCTGATGAGCGTGCAGCCGAAGTCGTCGCCGGCGCAGCGCAAGTCCTTTCTGAGCGAGCTGCCGAAACTGATGCAGACGCTGAACGAAGGCCTGGACCTCATCGCCTTTGCCGACGAAAAGCGCCGCCATTTCTTCGGTCTTCTTTTGCCGGCGCATGCCGAGGCCTTGAAGACGGGCGGTGCGACCACGCTCGACTACAACCTGATGGCCAAGCGTGTCGAGACCGTCGTCGAGCGGCCGATGCCGGCCGTTGCCGACCTGAAGACCCTGCCCGTGGGCGAGCTGCCCGTGCTGGACGACGAGATCCTGGTGGCGCCGTTCAGCAAGGCCGAGGCCGCGCAGGTGGGGCTGGTGACGGAGTCGGCCGTCGACTGGAGCGGCGTGGTCGACATCGACCTCAGCGCCGAGCCCGAGCTGACCGCAGTCGACATCCAGATCGAGGGCTTCAGCGCCAGCAACGACGAGCCCGAGCCGACACGCGGCAAGTCACTCGCCGACCATGTGCAGATCGGATTCGCCTACCAGATGCACCTGCAGGGGCGATGGGAGAAAGTGCGCCTGGCGCATGTCAGCCAGGGTCGCACGTTCTATGTCTTCACGCACGGCAACAAGCACAAGCAGACGGTGTCCTTGACGCACCGCATGCTGATGCGCCTGTGCGAGACCGGGCGCATGCGCGCGTTCGAAAACGCCTACCTGATCGAACGCGCCACCGCGCGCGCGCGGCAGCAGCTGGCGCAACTGGGCTCGCGCAAGTCGGCCTGAAGTGCGCGTCAGCGCAGGCGCCGCGCCATGCGCAGCGCCGCCACCAGGCTGGCGGGGTCGGCGATGCCCTTGCCGGCAATGTCGAAGGCCGTGCCGTGGTCGGGGCTGGTGCGCACGAAGGGCAGCCCGAGCGTGACGTTCACGCCCTGCTCCACGCCGAGGTACTTCACGGGGATCAGGCCGTGGTCGTGCGTCATGGCCACGACGGCATCGAACTCGCCGGCGTGGCCCTCGGCATCACGGGCCCGCATGAACACCGTGTCGGGTGCGAACGGGCCGCCGGCCACGATGCCCTCGTCACAGGCCGCGCGCACGGCCGGTGCGATGAAGCGGATTTCCTCGTCGCCAAAGAGCCCGCCCTCGCCGGCATGCGGGTTCAGCCCGGCGACGGCGATGCGCGGCGCAGCGATGCCGAAGGCTTGCAGTGCACGTTGCGTGATGCGCAGGGTCTGCAACACGGCGTCGACGCTGATGGCCTCGATGGCGCGACGCAGTGACATGTGGATCGTCACCAGCACGACGCGCAGTTCATCGTTGGCCAGCATCATGCGCACCGGCGGTACGACGCCGCCAACGGCCGCCAGCGCCTGCAGCATCTCGGTGTGGCCTGGGGAAGTGATGCCGGCTGCAGCGAAGGCTTCCTTGTGAATCGGCGCCGTCACCAGCGCCGCACCCTGCCCCGACTGCACCAGCATTGCCGCATGTTCGATGCAGCGCGCCGCGGCCACGCCGTTGCGCGCGTCGATGCGGCCCCAGGGCAGCTCAGACAGACCTGGCGCCAACCCGGGTGGCGGCAGTACCGCCAGGCAGCCGCGCGGCACGTGGGCCGCGTCCACCACTGCTTCGATATGCGCCACGCTGATGAAGCGCTCGGGCCACAAAGCGCAAGCGCGGCGCATCACGTCGACGTCACCGACGACGACGGCATCGTTCATCTCGCCGGCTACGAATGCCGCGACCACGATCTCGGGCCCGATGCCGGCCGCATCGCCCATCGTCACCAACAAGGGACCGCTCATTGGGCAACCCTCCGCGCTGTGCGCTTCGGGATGAGCGCTTTGGAGCGGCCACGCGCGCTCATGCCGGGTTGTCGATCTCGATGAACCGATGCGCCAGGCCGAAGGTCTTGGCCAGCCGTTCGGCCACGGCCGGCGCGCCGAAGCGTTCGCTGGCGTGGTGGCCGCAGGCGATGAAGGCGACGCCGGTTTCACGCGCCAGGTGCGCCTGCGGCTCGGACATTTCACCGGTGATGAAGGCATCGGCGCCGGCGGCGATCGCATCTTCGAAGTAGCCTTGTGCACCACCGGTGCACCAGGCCACCCGGCGCAGCGCGCGGCCGTCGCCCAGCACCAGGGTCGGCTCGCGCTGCAGCGCGAGGTGCGCCTGCTGTGCCAGCTCTTGCGCCGTTAGCACGTTGTTGGCGCCGATGAACCCCAGCTGCTGCTCACCAAACCGCGCATCCGCCACCAGGCCCAGGCGCAGGCCGAACTGCGCGTTGTTGCCGAGCTCGGCGTGGGCATCCAGCGGCAGGTGGTAGGCGAAGAGGTTGATCTCGTGCGCCATCAGCCGCGCGACGCGCTGGCGCAGCCAGCCAACGAGTCGCCCTTCCTGGCCGCGCCAGAAAAGACCATGGTGCACGAACAGGGTGTCAGCGCCGGCGGCGATGGCGGCGTCGATGAACGCAAGGCTTGCGGTCACGCCCGAGACCACCGAGCGCACCTCGCGCCTGCCCTCGACCTGCAAACCGTTCGGCCCATAATCCTTGAACGCTTCCGGCCGCAGCATCTCGCGCAGGCAGGACTCGACTTCATCGCGATCGGCCATAAGCCCGATATCCCCTCATGTGGCGTAGAACCTGGCTCCTATTCTCGCAGGCGGTCACCGTGGCTCTGGCCATGCTGTTCGTGGTGATGACGCTCAAACCCGAGTGGCTGCCACGCTCGACCATGGGTGCCGCTGGCCTGCTGCCGGCGCCGACCATTGCCACCGTGGCCGCTGCACCCGCTGCCGTGCCTGCTGTGGCGGCCTCGGGGCCCGGCAGCAGCCTGGCGATAGCCGCCAAGCGCGCTGCGCCGGCGGTGGTCAGCATCATGGCGACGAAGATGACGCGGCGCAGCCCGCATGCCGACGACCCGCGCTTTCGCTTCTTCTTTGGTGACGGCGCCGGCCAGCCGCAGGCGCAGACAGGCCTGGGCTCAGGCGTGATCGTCTCGCCCGAGGGCTACGTACTCACCAACCACCACGTCATCGAAGGCGCCGACGAGATCGAGGTGCAACTCACCGACGGCCGCCAGGCGCGCGCCAAGGTCATCGGCAGCGACGTCGAGACCGACCTGGCGGTACTGAAGATCGATCTCGAACGCCTGCCCGTCATCACCTTCGGCCAGGCGCCGGCACTGCAGGTGGGCGACGCGGTGCTGGCCATCGGCAACCCTTTCAATGTCGGGCAGACGGTGACCTCGGGCATCGTCAGCGCGATGGGTCGCAACCGCCTCGGTTTGTCGACCTTCGAGAACTTCATCCAGACCGACGCCGCCATCAACCCTGGCAACTCGGGCGGCGCGCTGGTCGATGGCCAGGGCGCGCTGGTGGGCATCAACACCGCGATCTTCTCGCGCAGCGGCGGCAGCATGGGCATCGGTTTTGCCATTCCCGCCGACAGCGCGCGGCAGGTGATGGAAGGGCTGATCCGCGACGGCCACGTGACACGCGGCTGGCTTGGCGTCGAAACGCGCGACCTGACGCCCGAATTCGCGGAGAGCTTCGGCCTGCCGATCAAGGAAGGCGCGCTCATCACCGGCGTGCTGCAGGACGGCGCGGCCGGCAAGGCCGGTATCCGCCCGGGTGATGTGGTGATGCGCGTGGGCGAAGCATCGGTGGCCAACACCGCGCAGTTGCTGGCGGTGGTGGCCGCGCTCAAGCCCGGCACGCAGGCGCTGGTGTCGCTGCAGCGCGGCGACAAGGCGCTGTCGCTGCAAGCCACCGTGGCGCAGCGGCCGAAACAGCAGCCGCTGCAGCAGCCGCGCTGAGGCCCTGGCCTCAGGTCGGCGCGTTCTTCTGTGCCTCAGCTTCGGCCTTGGCCTCGGGCGACTGCGTGTGCTTGATGAAGAACTGCGCGGCCACGATACCGAGCTCATACAGGATGCACATAGGCAGTGCTAACGCCAGTTGTGAGATGACATCGGGCGGTGTCACCACTGCCGACACCACGAACGCGCCGACGATGAAGTAGCCGCGAACCTGGCGCAGCTGCGCGATGCTGACGATGCCGATGCGCGCCAGCACCACCACCGCCACCGGCACCTCGAACGAGATGCCGAAGACCAGGAAGAGGGTGAGCACGAAGCCGAAGTACTGTTCGATGTCGGGCGCGGCGGTGATGGAGGTCGGCGCAAATGCCTGGATGAAGCGCGACATGCCGGGGATCACCAGGAAGTAGCAAAAGGCCACGCCGATGATGAAGAGCAAGGTGCTGCTCACCACCAGCGGCAACACCATCTTCTTCTCGTGCGAATAAAGGCCCGGCGCGACGAAGGCCCAGACCTGGTACAGCACCACCGGCAGCGCCAGCATGAAGGCCGCCATCAGCGTGATCTTCAGCGGCACCAGCACCGGCGAGATGACATTGGTGGCAATCAGCGTCGCGCCCTTGGGCAGGTGCGCCACCAGCGGTGCGGCGAGCAGGTCGTAAAGCCCTGACGGCCCAGGCCAGATGGCCAGTGCGACGAAGGCGACGACGATGGCGATCAAGGCGCGAATGAGGCGGTCGCGCAACTCGACGAGGTGCGACACGAAAGGCGCTTCGGTGCCTTCCAGTTCGTCCTTCTTCTCCTCGGCCATCAGCGCATTCCAGATGGCCGGAATCGCGCCACACGCGCCGCGCCCGACTGCGCCTTGGCGCGCACGCCGTGGCGATGTTTGTACCACTGCGGTGTGCTGCCGCGTTTCAGGCGCCAGTTCTTCTTCGGGTGCTGGTACTCGGGTACCGGCGTCTGCAGCGGCTCGTGGCTGATGCCGCTGGTCGTACTCGACCCATCAAGCCCTGACGTTGCACTTTTCCATTCCTGGTCGAACGACTGTGTGGCCGACGCCACTTCGCCTTCGACGTTGCGCGCAGCGTCCTCGAACTGCGTCTTCATCTTCTTCAACTCATCAAGTTCGATCGAGCGGTTGACCTCGGCCTTGACATCGGCGACATAGCGCTGCGCCTTGCCCAGCAGATGGCCCACAGTGCGCGCCATCTTCGGCAGTTTTTCCGGGCCGATGACGATCAGCGCCACCGCGCTGATCAGCGCCAGCTTGTCGAAACCGAAGTCGATCATTCAGCGTCAGGTCTTGGTCTTGGCTTCGACGTCGACGGTGTTGGCGTCATGCGCGCGCGCTTGCGTGCCCACCTGCTGCGGCGGTGCGGCGGGCGCGTCGGCACTGGCCTCGCCGCTCTTCACGCCGTCCTTGAAGCCCTTCACGGCCGAGCCGAGGTCGGCGCCGATGTTCTTCAGTTTTTTCGTGCCGAAGATCAACACCACAACCAGCAACACGATGAGCCAGTGCCAGATGCTGATGGAACCCATGTGGAAACCTCCTGAGACTGCGGGCGCGGCATGCGCCGGGTGCGCATGGTGCGCAAGGGCCGCGATTCTAGGTGAGCGAGAAACAAGCGGCCGTGACCGCGCCGCATGTCACCCCTTGGCCCAGGGCCGGGGCCCGCCCATCACGTGCATGTGCAGGTGGTAGACCTCCTGGCCGCCGTCGCGGCCGGTGTTGATCAGCGTGCGGTAGCCGTTGATCACGCCCAACTCGCGCATCAGCTTGGGCGCCAGCGCCAGCATGCGGCCGAGCAGCGCCTCGTGTTCGGGCGTGATGTCCGACAGCGTGGCGATGTGCTGCTTGGGGACGACGAGCACGTGCACCGGCGCCCAGGGGTGGATGTCATGAAAGGCCAGCAGCTCGGCGTCTTCATAGGCCTTCTTCGACGGGATCTGCCCGGCGACGATCTTGCAGAAGATGCATGCAGGGTCACTGCTCACGCTCAGCCTCCTTGTTGCTCGCGCAACTGCGCCTTGCGCGCGGCGAACTCTTCCAGTCCTGACAGGCCCTCGCGCCGTTCGAGCTCGGCCAGCACGTCGCGCGGCTCCAGCCCGAACGCGGCCAGCGCGAGCATGGTGTGGAACCACAGGTCGGCGACTTCATGCACGAGCTGCTGCGGATTGGCGTCTTTGGCGGCGATGACCACTTCGGTGGCTTCTTCGCCGATCTTCTTCAGGATCGCGTCATTGCCTTTGGCGAAGAGGCGCGCGACGTAGCTCGTGTCGGGGTCACCTGTTCGGCGCGTGGCAATGACCGCAGCCAACCGCGCCAGCGTGTCGTTCGACGTGATCGGCTCAGTCATCGGTAAATCCGTTCCGGGTCTTCGAGCACGGGCTCCACCGCCTGCCACTGGCCATCCTGCAGGCGCTGATAGAAGCAGCTGTGCCGGCCGGTGTGGCAGGCGATCGACTCTGCATGCGCATCGCGGCCTTGCTGCGTGACCTTCAACAGCAGCACGTCGTTGTCGCAGTCCAGCCGCATCTCGTGCACTTGCTGGAAGTGGCCCGAAGCCTCGCCTTTGTGCCACAGCCGGCCGCGCGAACGGCTCCAGTACACCGCTTCACCACGCGCCGCAGTGGCGGCCAGGGCCTCGCGGTTCATCCACGCCAGCATCAGCACATCGCCGCTGCTTTGCTCTTGCGCGATCACCGGCAGCAGGCCGTCGCGGTCCCACTTGATCTGGTCCAGCCAATCCATGCCACGAGTTTAACTTTCAAGGTGTGTGGCATGTGTGTCGCCGGTGAAGCCACGCTCGGCGGCGAACCAGCGCAGCACCGGCACCGTGCCCGGCAACACCGGTTGCACCTGCACCGGCAGCTGCTGCCAGGCCATGGCCTGCATCTCGCGCATCTGCAACTCACCTCGCCAATGCCGCACCTTGCAGAAGTGAAGTCGCACCAGCGCATGCGGGTAGTCGAAGACCTCGACCTGCCAACGCTCGGCCTGGCCGATGTGGATGCCGAGCTCTTCGTGCAGCTCGCGCGCCAGCGCCGCTTCGATGGTCTCGCCGGCCTCGACCTTGCCGCCAGGGAATTCCCAGTAGCCGGCGTAGGGCTTGCCATGGGGTCGCGAGGTCAAAAGGAATCGGCCTTGCGCGTCGATCAACACGCCGACGGCTACGTCCACCGGCTGGCGCTGAACGCTGGGCTCAGGCACGCATGCGCCCTGCAAAGTCGCGCGCGAACTGCTCCGCCACGCGGCCCGAGCGTGAACCTCGTTCCAGCGCCCACAGCAGCGCCTGCGCGCGCGCGCCATCGATGGTGCGCTCATCCATGCCGTGCTCGCGCAGCCACAGCGTGGCGATGGCCAGGTATTCGTCCTGCGTGAACGGGTAGAAGCTGATCCACAAACCGAAGCGCTCCGACAGCGAGACCTTCTCTTCCACCACCTCGCCCGGATGCACCTCGCCGTCTTCGGTGTACTGGTAGCTGAGGTTCTCTTTCATGTACTCGGGCAGCAGGTGACGGCGGTTGCTGGTGGCGTAGATCAGCACGTTCTTGCTGGCCTCGGCGATCGAGCCGTCGAGCACGCTCTTCAAGGCCTTGTAGCCGGGCTCGCCTTCATCGAAGCTCAGGTCGTCGCAGAAGACGATGAAGTGTTCGGGCCGCCCGGCGACGAGTTCCACCAGGTCAGGCAGGTCGACCAGGTCGGCCTTGTCGACTTCGATCAGGCGCAGGCCGCTTGGCGCGTATTCGTTCAGGCAGGCCTTGATGAGCGAGCTCTTACCCGTACCGCGCGAGCCGGTGAGCAGCACGTTGTTGGCGCTGCGCCCGGCGACGAACTGTTCGGTGTTGAGTACCAGGCGCGCCTTCTGCGTGTCGACGCGTTCGAGCTGGCGCAGCCGGATGGCAGCGACATGGCGCACCGGTTCCAGCCGCCCCGCGGCGCCGCGCTTGCGGTAGCGGAAGGCGACCGAGGCGTCCCAGTCAGGCGCGCGCGCCGCATGGGGCAACACGGCTTCGAGGCGGACCAGCAGGTTTTCGGCCCGGGCGATGAGGGATTCGACGGCGCTTGAAGTCATGGCCGAAGTGTATGCAGCCGATGTGTTTGCAGCCGATTTGGCGCCGCGGCCGCAGCGCGGCGGCCTCAGCCCGTCAAGCGCGCCAGCGTCAACTCCAGGTGTTCGGTGGGTTGGCGCTTGAAACCCGAGCGCGCGTAACGCTGCAGGCGCCCCACCACCAGCGCCGTCAATGCCGAGGCCAGCGCCTGTGCTTCGACCGTCGGCGTGGCCGAGCCCGCGGCTTCTGCCGCCAGGCGCAGGCATTGGCGCAATTGCGATTCGACGCGGTCGAAGAACTGGTTCATGCGCGTGGTCAGGCGTTCATGTTCGAAGACCAAAGCGTCACCGACCATCACGCGCGTCATGCCCGGATTCTTCTCGCCGAACTGCAACAGCACGGTGACCATCTTCTGCGCCTGCACGGCGGGCGTGCCTTCGCGCTCGGCAATCTGGTTGATGAGCGCGAAGACGCTAGCCTCGATGAACTCGATCAGCCCTTCGAACATCTGCGCCTTGCTGGCGAAGTGGCGGTACAGCGCCGCTTCGCTGACTTCGAGCTTGGCCGCCAGCGCCGCGGTGGTGATGCGCTCGGCGCCGGGCTGTTCAAGCATCGAAGCCAGCACCTGCAGGATCTGCACCCTGCGCTCGCCCGGCCGCGGCCGCTTTCTGGCGATCATCGCGGCGGTGCTGGCGGCGGGCGCTTCGGACTCCGCAGCGTTGGTGCCGGCAGGTTCGTCAGGGGCTTCGGACATCGCTGCGGGCGCTTTGTTTGTAGTGGGGTTCAGGGTCATTTTGCACAGGCTTCATCAGCGTTCCGGTGCAGGTAAACACTGACATTCAGACGCCGAAACCACGCCTTCGCAGCGCCCCGAGGCGTCGCACACGCAAGCCGACGTAAGGCGGGCGCATCGTCAACCGGGCCGTCGCCGCAAGGCCCCAGGTGGCGCTGCGGGTCCAGCGCTGCATCCACACCGTGTGCATGCCGATGCGGTGCGCTGCCTTCTGGTTTTCGAGCGAGTCTTCCACCAGCACGCAGCGGCTGGGTCGCACGCGCAGCCGCGCCACCAGCCGGCGCAGCATGCGTGCGTCGGGTTTGGGGCGCAGGCTGCCGAACATGTGCATGTCCTCGATCGAGACCACGGTGTCGAAGTGGTGGGCGATGCCTAACACCCCAAGTACGCGCCGTGTGTAGTGCAGCGGTGCGTTGGTCAAGAGCACTTTGCGGCCGCGCAGGCCACGCAGCGCGGCCAGGTCATGCGGGTGGCCGTGCACGCGCGCTTCCAGCCCCGGCAGAAGATGCGTCTCGTGCAGAAAGTGCGCCGCGTCCACAGCGTGGTGGCGCACCAGGCCCAGCAGCGTGGTGCCGTAGCGGTCGAAGTAGCGACGTCGCAGCGCGTTCGCGTCGTCGGCGCCGATGCCGAGCGCGCGCTCGATGTAGTCGCTCATCGCCAGGCTCATTGGCGGGAACGCCGCATGTGAGGCGTTGTGCAGTGTGTTGTCGAGATCGAACAACCAGACCGGCTTGAACGCGGGCATCGCCGCGACAGTCAGTACGAGCGAATCATCGTGCCGTAGGCCTGATCCGTCAGGATCTCCAGCAGCATCGCGTGCGGCACGCGGCCGTCGATGATGTGCACGGCGTTGACGCCGCTTTTGGCGGCATCCAGTGCGCCGG
>JANLYV010000514.1:0-3143 GCA_031365825.1 Rubrivivax sp.
CACGCTGAAGAACACCGTGGGCCGCGCGCGCTGCAAGTCAGAGGTGAAGGTTTCCAGGCTTTCGGCAAAGTAGATGTGCATGCCGGTGGCCAGAAGGCCGTGTTCCACCAGCGTGCGCTCGGCCACGTGCGACAGCGGCAGATAGCTCAGCATGCGCGCGTCCTGGTCGATCGCCTTGACGCGCTTCAGGCCCGAGGTCACGCCCCAGGCGAAGGTATTGAAGCTGTGCATCACGCCCTTGGGCGCGCCGGTGGTGCCCGAGGTGTACATGATGGTGCCGAGCTCGTCACCGTCACGCAGCGGGTTGCCTTGCAGCGGTGCGGTTTTGGCGGTGATGTCGTCCCAGGCGGCGTAGCTCTTCTTCGCGTCGTCGGGGGCCAGCGGGTGGGCGATGCAGGCCAGCCCCGCCGGGATGCCGGGCTTCATGCCGGCCCAGCCGTCGAGCTTGCCGACGAACAGCAGCTTGGCTTCGCTGTGTTCGAGGATCTGGCGGATGGTGCCCGCGGCCAGCGTCGGGTACAGCGGCACCGAGACAAAGCCGGCGAGCCAGATGGCGTAGTCACTCATCATCCAGTGCGCCGTGTTCTTGGCGATGAGCGCGATGCGCGTGCCCGGCTCGAACCCGAGCGACTGCAGGTGGGCGGCCATGCGCCGTGCCTGGTCCATCACTTCGGCCCAGGTGTAGTCGCGTACCTGGCCGGCGCCCAGCGGCTGCGTCAGCGCCACACGATTCGGGGTCGTCTTCTCCCAGTGGTACATGCGCTGCAGCGCGAGCGTGTCGGGCGAAACAGTGGAAGCCATGGTGGTCTTGGCCCCGTGGGGGGCGGCAGTTGCTCGGTGGGGGCCGAGACTACTCAAGCCACGAGGCTGCCGCCAGCAGGTCTTCCCTCAGCCGCGCGGGTCTGTGTCGGCGCGCCGTCAGCGCTTTGCCGGCACACGAGCGGCGCCCGGGCCTCTCACGCCGCGCGGGCTTGGGGCTGCGCGTGGGCCACGGTTTCAGCCACATGCCGTGCGGCGCGCAGCAGCAGTTCCAGCTCGAGATCGGTCTGCGGCGCCAGCGCGGCGCAGGTCTCGTCAAGCGTCTCGGGTGCAGTGCTGATGACCCTGGCCAGCACCGACAGCGCGCTGATGGCGCGGCGAGGCACTTCGGGCGGCAGCGTCAGCGTGGCCTGCACGCCGACGTGGTAGCGCACGCTGGCGCAGGCTTGCGGCGCCAGGCCCCAGCTTTCGCACAGGGCGGCGCCCATGGCGTCATGGCTGACGCCGAAGCCGACGCGCTCCAGGCCCACCAGTTCGACGTCGTCCTTGGCCGCACGCATCATGGCGCGGTAGTGGTCGACGGCATGGCGAAAGAGCACCGCCTTGCCGCATTCTTCAAAGAGTCCGGCCGAATGGGCCATCCACGAATCGAGCGACAGGCGCTGCGCCAGCCGCCCCATGACCAGGCCACGTACCGCCGCACGCTGCCAGAGCACGTCGAGCTCGACGGCAGGCCCGAACGCGGCACGCAGGCCCATCTCGTAGGCGATGCCCACGATCTCGCGCGTGCCCAGGTAAGTGATGGCCTGCTGCACCGTCTGCACGCGGCCCTTCAGGCCGTACAGCGATGAATTCACGGCCTTGAGCACGGCCGCAGCCAGGGCCATGTCGCCTTCGATGAGCTGGCCCACGGCTTCGAGGTTGATGTCCTCGTCGGCCAGCAGCAACGACAGCTTCATCAGCGAATGCGGCTGCGCCGGGATGGTGATGTCGAGGCTGCGCAGTTCAGGGTTGACGGACATGGCGGGTCGCCTTGATGACGGGGGAAATGCGATGCTAGGCGTGCAGGGTGCGCGACATCGGCACAACAGGGCTGGAATCCACCTGCTTACTTCACCATCCATGTCGCGGCCAAAAAAAAGCGCCCTTCGTGACCGAGGGGCGCCGTCGAGTCGACAGCGCGCTGAGTGCGCTGCGCGAGAGGTAGGTGTTTTTATCGAATCCGTGCTTTCTTCTTTGTCTCCTCGGGCACCTCGTCCGTTGGCGCCGCGGCCGACTGCACCGCTTACGCCCATGTCGAGTGGCAGGCACTGTAGGCACCGGCCCGTCGTCGCCCCATCAGGGCTTACCCGCCGGCGGCCGAATCCTCGTCCCAGTCAGCGGGATGAGGATTCACGCGAGCCTGCCGTCGGCCGCGATCCATTCGGCGGCGCGCTCGGCCAGCATCAGCGTCGGCGAATTGGTATTGCCGCTGGTGATGGTGGGCATGACGCTGGCGTCGGCAATGCGCAGACCGGCCACGCCGCGCACACGCAGCCGCGCATCGACCACGGCGGCGGCATCGTCGTCGCGCCCCATGCGGCAGGTGCCTACGGGGTGGAAGATGGTGGTGCCGATGTCGCCGGCCAAACGCGCCAGCTCGTCGTCCGTCTGGAACTGCACGCCGGGCCTGATCTCTTGCGGCGCGAAAGGCGCCAGCGCCGGCATGCCCACGATGCGGCGCGTGAAGCGCAGCGACTCGGCGGCCATCAGCCGGTCTTCCGGCGTCGACAGGTAGTTGGCCTGGATGCGTGGTGCATCTTCGGGCCGCGCCGAGCGGATGCGCACATGGCCGCGCGCCGTCGGGTTGAGGTTGCACACGCTCGCCGTGAACGCATCGAAGCGATGCAGCGGCTCGCCGAAGGCATCCAGCGATAGCGGCTGCACGTGGTATTGCAGGTTGGGCCAGGCGAGTTCGGGCGAACTGCGCGCGAAGGCCCCCAGCTGCGACGGCGCCATGCTCATCGGGCCGCTGCGCCGCAGCAGGTATTCGAGCGCGATGCCGGCCTTGCCCCACCAGCTGTTGGCGATGGTGTTCAGCGTCTTCGTGTTCTTCACGGCAAACACGGCGCGGATCTGCAAGTGGTCCTGCAGGTTCTCGCCAACGCCGGCGAGCTCGTGCCGTGGCGCTATGCCGTGGCCTAGCAGCAGCGCCGCCGGCCCGATGCCGGACAGCTGCAGCAGCTGCGGTGTGCCGATGGCGCCGGCCGCCATCACCACCTCGCGCGCCGCCATCGCCTGCACCGGCGCCCCGCCACCCTGCGGCAGCACCTCGACGCCGGTGGCGCGCAGCGCCGCGCCGGTCTCGCGGCCGAGCAGCAGGCGCGAGGTCTGGGCGCCGGTCC
>JANLYV010000525.1:0-3142 GCA_031365825.1 Rubrivivax sp.
ATTTCAAAAAACGCGCCGACCCTATGGGCCTGATGAACCCGGGCAAGGTGCGCGCCTGGGACGAGCTGGTGCTGGGCCGGCCCGGTGGGCAGCTTTAGACGTTGCCAATGAAGCTGCTGCTCGTCTTCTGCCACCCCGACCCGCACAGTTTTGCGGCGGCGATTCGTGACACGGCGCAAGCCGCCTTGCGCGGTGCCGGCCACGAGCTGCACCTCATCGACCTCTACGCCGAAGGCTTCGACCCGGTCTTCAGCGCCGACGAAAGGCGCAGCTACCTGAGCGACACTGCGCAGAACATCGCCGGCGTGGCCGCGCATGTGCAAGCCTTACGGGCGGCCGAGGGCTGGGTCGTGATCTACCCGACCTGGTTCTACGGCGCGCCGGCGATGCTCAAAGGCTGGCTCGAGCGGGTCTGGCTGCCGGGGGTGAGCTTCCACGTCGCCGCGGCCAAACAGCGCACCATCGTCGGCGCGCTGCACAACATCCGGCTCTTTGTCGGCATCACCACCTCAGGCGCGCCCTGGTGGTGGCTCAAGCTGGTGGGCGACCCCGGCCGCAGCCTCTTCATGAAAGCACTCAAGCCGCTGTACGCCAGACGCGCGCGTATGAAGTGGCTGCAGCTGTACAACATGAACCACCTGACCCAGGTCGAGCGCGAAGTCTTCCTGGCGCGTGTCAAGCTAACATTGCAAGCACTGTGACGGAGGTATCCCGATGAGCATTGCCCAACCGCTGGCGAAGTATTCCGCCTGGCGCCGCGCCGGCGACCTGGTGTTCCTTTCGGGCGTGATCGCCGTCGACCCGGCGACCTCGACCATCGTCAAAGGCTATGCCGACATCCCGGCGCCGGCGCGTGCGCTGCTGGGTGAAACGGGCGAGTTCTCCACCGACATCAAGGAAGGCCCGATCCTGGCGCAAAGCTGGTTCGTGCTTGACCGCATCCGCGCCACCGTCGAAGCCGCGGGCGGCGAGATGGGCGACGTGATCAAGCTGGTGCAGTACTTCAAGCACCTCGACCACTTTCCGCACTACAGCCGTGTGCGCAAACTCTTCTTCACGGGCGAGCTGCCGGTGTCGACGGTGGTGGAGGTCAGCGCCATGCTGCCCACCGCCGACATCCTGATCGAGGTCGAGGCCACGACCTACTTGCCGCTGTCGCGATAAAGTCTGCGCCAGGCTTTCTGGCACATGACTTGCTGCCAATACTCCGTTCCAATTCGTCATACCACCGAGGAGCACACATGCGCCCGAAATTCGTGCACGCCGCACTGACCCTTGCAGCCCTGTTCACCACCGGCGCGCACGCCCAGGAAAAGTTCACCTACATGACCAACTGGTACGCGCAGGCCGAACACGGTGGCTTCTACCAGGCGCTGGCCACCGGGCTGTACAAGCGCGAGGGCCTGGACGTCACGCTGCGCATGGGCGGGCCGCAGGTCAATGGCATGCAAATGCTGGCCGCTGGCCAGACCGATTGCTTCATGGGTTTCGACGTGCAGACCATGAAGGCGCGTGAGCAAGGCGTGGCCGCCGTGACCGTGGCCGCGGCCTTCCAGAAAGACCCGCAGGTGATGATCGGCCACCCCGAGACGGTGAAGAAGATGGAGGACCTGAAGGGCAAGACCATCCTCATCTCGGGCGACGCGCACAGCAACTACTGGCCCTGGCTGCGCAGCACCTACGGCCTGAGCGACGCCCAGGCGCGGCCCTACACCTTCAACATCCAGCCCTTCGTCGCCGACAAGAACACGGTGCAGCAGGGCTACCTTTCGAGCGAGCCCTTCGCCATCGAAAAAGAGGCGAAGTTCAAGCCGACCGTGATGCTCTTGTCCGACCACGGCTGGCCGCCGTACTCGACCACCATCGTGTGCATGGAGAAGACCATCAAAGAGCGGCCCAAGGCCGTGGCCGGCTTCGTCAAGGCGACGATGGAAGGCTGGAAGAGCTACCTCAAGGGCGACCCGTCGGCGGCCAATGCGCTGATCAAGAAGGACAACCCGAACATGACCGACGAGCTGATCGCAAACGGCATCAAGCAGCTCAACGCTACCGGCATGGTGCTCGGTGGCGACGCCGCCAAACTTGGCGTCGGCATCGTCACCGACGAGCGCATGAAGAAGACCTACGCGATGATGGTGGCGATGAAGCTGGTCGACCCGGCCAAGGTCGAGTTGAGCAAGACTTACACCACCGAATTCGTGAAGAACCTCAAGGTCATGCCCTGATGGTTGAAGTGGCCGCGGCCGGGGCTGTCAGCACAGCGCCTGCCGTCGACATCCACGCGGTCGAGAAGACCTACCCCAACGGCACGCACGCGCTGCAGCCGGTGGACTTGTCTGTCGGCGAGGGCGAGCTCATCACGCTGCTTGGCCCGTCGGGCTGCGGCAAGAGCACGCTGTTGAAAATGGTGGCCGGGCTGCTGGCGCCGAGTGCGGGGCGCATCAGCCTGTGGGGCCAGCCGGTGGACAGGGTCGAGGCCACCGGCCATCGCCTCAGTTTCGTCTTCCAGGAAGCCACGCTCATGCCCTGGGCGCGCGTGCAGGCCAACGTGCGCCTGCCGCTCGACCTGGCCGGCGTGCCGCGCGAACAAGCCGACGCGCGTGTGAGCGAAGTGCTGCAGATGGTGGGTCTGGCCAAGTTCGCAAAGGCTCTGCCGCGCGAACTCTCGGGTGGCATGCAGATGCGTGTCTCGATCGCGCGCGGCCTGGTGACGCAGCCCACGCTGCTGCTGATGGACGAACCTTTCGGCGCGCTCGACGAGATCACGCGCCACCGCCTCGACGGCGAGCTGCTCGAACTGTGGCAGGGCAACAAGCTCACCGTCATCTTCGTCACGCATTCGATCTATGAGGCGGTGTACCTGTCGACGCGCGTGGTGGTGATGGCAGCGCGGCCCGGGCGCATCGTCGACGAGTTGCGCATAGCCGAGCCCTACCCGCGCGACGCCGCCTTTCGTGTCTCCACCCGCTTCAGCGAGTACGCGCGGCGGCTGCAGGACAGCCTGCTGCGCGCCAGTGTCGACACGCCCGAGCAGGCGCTGTCCTGAGCCGGCAGGCATGTTCGCGCGCCAAGATTCGTTCGGGCTGAGCTTGTCGAAGCCCATGCCACGACGGCTGCATGCACTTCGACAAGCTCAGTGCGA
>JANLYV010000542.1:0-5292 GCA_031365825.1 Rubrivivax sp.
TTAGCACCCACGCATGATCTTTGGCATCGGCACCGACATCTGCGATGTGCGTCGTATCACGAGCACCTTCGCGCGCCGCGGTGAACGCTTTGCGCACAAAGTGCTGGGGCCGGCCGAGCTCGAAGTCTTCGCCGAACGCCGTGCACGCAGCGAGGTGCGCGGCACGCGCTATCTGGCGACGCGCTTCTCGGCCAAGGAAGCCTTCTCCAAAGCCATCGGCCTGGGCATCCGCTCGCCCATGAACTGGCGTGCATGCGAGATTCTCAACGCCGCCAGCGGCCAGCCGTACATCCGCTTGCATGGCGCGTTAGCACTTTGGTTTGACGCCCAAGGCCTGCATGCCCATGTCAGCGTCACCGACGAGTCCGACTACGCCGCATCCTTCGTCGTCGTCGAAAGCAAGCACCCGCCTTCAGGATGAAACCCATGCCCCATCACGCCCCAGTCGTGCTCGACGTCTCCGGCACCACGCTCGATGCCAACGACCGCCGCCGGCTGCGCCACCCGCTCACCGGCGGCCTGATCCTCTTCGGGCGCAACTGGGAAAACCGGCGCCAGCTGACAGCGCTCACGTCGCAGATCAAGGCGCAACGCAGCGACATGCTGATCTGCGTCGACCAGGAAGGCGGCCGGGTGCAGCGCTTTCGCAGCGACGGCTTCACGCCGCTGCCTTCGATGCGCGTACTTGGCGAGTTATGGATGCGCGACGCATTGGCGGCCACCGACGCCGCCACGGCGCTGGGCTTCGTCATGGCAGCCGAGCTGCGGGCCTGCGGTGTTGACCTGAGCTTCGCGCCGGTGCTCGACCTCGACCATGGTGGCAGCAGCGTCATCGGCGCGCGCGCTTTCCATCGCGATGCGCGCGTGGTCACGCTGCTGGCCAAGAGCGTGATGGCCGGCATGCAGCAGGCCGGCATGGCGCATTGCGGCAAGCACTTTCCCGGGCACGGCTTCGTCAAGGCCGACAGCCACCACGCCATCCCGCTGGACACGCGCTCGCTCAAGGCCATCCTGGCCGACGACGCCTTGCCCTATGCGCACCTCTCGGCCAGCCTAAGCGCGGTCATGCCGGCGCATGTGATCTACCGCAAGGTCGACGCGCGGCCGGCGGGTTTTTCGGCGCGTTGGCTGCAAGACATCCTGCGCGAACGCCTGGGCTTCACCGGCGCCGTGTTCAGCGACGACCTGAGCATGGCCGCGGCGCGCCAGCTCGACGGCCGCGCGCTGAGCTTCACCGAGGCCGCCTTGGCGGCGCTGAACGCCGGCGGCGACATGGTGCTGCTGTGCAATCAGTCCGAGGATGGCGGCCTGGCGGTCGACGGGTTGCTGCAAGGCCTGGAACAAGCTGCCGCCGACGGCCGCTGGGTCAGCCATGAGGCGAGCGCGGCACGGCGCCACAAGCTGTTGCCGCAGACCACACCGCTGCCGTGGGACGAGCTGATGCACGACGCCGCCTACCGGCGCGCGCTGGACCTGTTGCCGGTGTGAACGCCGCGAGCGTCGGCGAGCCCTCCCATAGCGTTGGGCCCTAGCGCTTTTCGCGTCTTGCCTGCGGCCGCCCGGCCTTGGTGCTGCGGCTGGTCTCGCGCACCACCAACTCGGTCGGCAAACTGATCGACGCCACTTTTTCGCCGGCGACAAGTCGCTGCAATGCGGCCACCATCGCCACGCCGGCCTGTTCGATCGACTGGTGCACGGTGGTGATTGACGGGTGGAAATGTCGCGCCAGCTCGACGTCGTCATAACCTACCACCGGCACGGCGTCAGGCACCACCAAACCACGCGAGTGCAAGGCGCTGATGGTGGTGATGGCCAGCAGGTCGGAGCAGGCGAACACGCCGTCGAACGCCGGGCCGTGGTTCAGGCGTGCTTCGATCAGCGGCCGCGCCAGGTCGTTGGCGAAAGGCGCGGTGAGGTACAGCGCCTCGTCGCTGGCGATGCCCTTGGCTTGCAGTGCCTGCAGGTAGCCCTCGCGGCGGCGCGCCACTTCGGGCAACGCGGCGTCACCCACGAACAGGATGCGGCGGCAACCCTGGGCCACAAGGTGCGCGGTGGCGAGCCTGCCGCCGGCAAGGTTGTCACTGCCGACGGTGCAATAGAGCTGGCCGGCCAACTGCGCGCCCCACACCACCAGCGGCACGCCGCGCAGCGCCAGGCTGTTGAGCTGGTCGTGGTGCTGCCATTGGCCGATGAGCAGCACGCCGATGGCCCGCCCACTGTCGACCAGCTGCGCCGCGCGGTCCAGCCGCTGCGCGTCCACGCGTGACAGCAGCACGTCGAAGCCCTGGTCGGTCAAGGCATCGGCGATGGAGCCGATCAGCGCCAGGAAGAAGGGGTCCGAGATGTGCTGACGCGTGGCCGTGTCCACCGGAACCACCACGCCGACGGTGCGGTTCTCGCCCAGGCGCAGGTTGCGCGCGCCGACGTTGATCTTGTAGTGCAGCGAATGCGCCAGCTCGGCCACACGCTGGCGTGTCTCGACGTTGATGAGCTCGCTGCCGGCCAACGCGCGCGAGACGGTGGAGACCGAGACACCGGCCAGCCGAGCGATGTCGGCCATCTGCAGCCGGCGCTGCTGGTGCGGCGTGGCAGCGATGGCTTCGGCGGGGGCGGCGCTGGGCGCGCGGGCGGGTGGCTTGGTGCGGGTCATCGATAGGCGCAGCGGCGGCACAACGGTCTGGCTTCGATTCTTGCACGCGTGCTGCCGATCGGCTGCAGCGGGTACCTGTGGTAATCGATTGCATCTTATCGGTGTTTGCACTGAGTGCAATCGATTGCATTAGTTCTACATTTCATGCTGGCACCGAGCCCGATTCCCCACCCTTTCAAGGTCGCGGCATTCGCCAGCGGCCCCCCACGGAGACCACCGACCATGAAGCATCCCGCCACCCCATGCCGCCACCCTCTTGCCCTGGCCGCCGCGCTTGCCATGCTGCCGCTCAGTGCCAGCTTCGCGCAAACCACAGCCAGCGCCATCGCAGCCAACGACGGCCTGCAGCTCGACCAGGTGGTGGTCACGGGGTCGTCAACGGCGCGCACCAAGATGCGCTCGAGCGTGGCCATCTCCACCGTGGAAGGTGACAGCGTCGTCACCGCCACCGCCACCAGTGCCGCCGACGTGCTGCGCTCGGTGCCGGGCCTGCGCGCCGAGTCCAGCGGCGGCGAAAGCAACGCCAACGTCGGCGTGCGCGGCATCCCGATTTCGGCCGGCGGTGCGCGCTACATCCAGTTCCAGGAAAACGGCTTGCCGATCCTGCAGTTCGGCGACATCGCCTTCGCCACGCCCGATACCTGGCTGCGCACCGACGTCAACCTCGACCGGCTCGAAGTCGTGCGCGGCGGCTCGGCCTCGACCCTGGCCACCGGCGCGCCCGGCGGCATCATCAACTTCATCAGCAAGACCGGCGAAGAGCAGGGCGGCAGCATTGCCGTGAGCAAGGGCCTGGACTTTTCCCAGACGCGTGTCGATCTCGGCTACGGCGGCCGCATTGCGCCCAAGGTGCGCTTTTACGTCGGCGGCTTCTACCGCATCGGCGACGGCGGTCGCCCGGGCGCGGACGGCACCGAGGACGGTGGTCAGCTGCGCGGCAACATCACCTTCGAACTGGACGGAAAGAGCTACGTGCGCTTCAGCTTCAAGCGGCTGGACGACAAGTCGCCGACCTACCTGCCCACGCCAGTGCGTTTCGTCAACGGCGGCATCCAGGAGATCCCCGGCCTTGACCCGCGCCGCGCGGCCTTCTACAGCGCCGGCTGGCCGCTGGACAACACCTTGGCGGCCAACAACGGCCGCGTGCTGTCCAACATCCGCGACGGCCTGTCGGCCAGGAGCGATGCCTTCGGCAGCGACCTCGACATCGACGCCGGCGGTGGCTTTCGCCTGCAGAACAAGTTCAGCTGGTCGAAGAACAGCGGCCGATTCATCGGCATCTTCCCGGGCGACGATGTCAGCGCCGCACCGGCCGGCACCAAGGTCGCCAGCGGTGCCAATGCCGGCGCCGCGTACACCGGAAACAAGTTCACCGCGATCGTCTTCAATACCAAGGTCGACGACGCCGGGCTGGTGGCCAATGACCTCAAGTTCTCGCGCACCTTCGAGCTGGGCGGCGGTGCCAAGCTCGGCGCGGTGGGCGGCCTGTACACCTCGGTGCAGCAGCTCAAGCTGACGTGGAACTTCAACCAGTACTCACTGTCGGCCGCCGAAGAGGGCGCGCAGTTGCTCAGCGTGCCGGGTGTCGTGAACGGCTCGCCTGGCTTCGGCGGTTGCTGCATGAATTCTCAGGACTCGAAGTACACGACCAACGCACCGTACCTGATCGTCAATTACGAAGCCGGCGCTTTCACGGGCGACGTGAGCCTGCGCCACGACAACAACAAGGCCACCGGTGCCTACTACCAGACGCTGCCCGACTTCGGTGGCAAGGTGGCTGGCGCCGAGTACAACCTGGCCGCGCCGCGCATCATCAACTACAGCTTCGGCCGCACCTCGTATTCGGCCGGTGGCAACTTCGCACTGTCCAAGGACCTGTCGCTGTTCGGCCGCATCAGCGACGGCGCGGCTTACAACGCCGACCGCATCACCTTCTTCAACGACGCCAACATCGTCAACGGCAAAAGCTCGGTGATCCCGGTCAACAAGGTGCGCCAGATTGAAGGCGGTGCCAAGTGGCGCCAGGGCGGCGTGAGCCTCTTCGCCACGCTGTTCTTCGCCAAGACCGACGAGGTCAACGTCGACCTGACCACCAACCCGATCAAGGTCACCAACAACAAGTTTGACTCCAAGGGTCTTGAGCTCGAAGCCTCGGCGCGCCTGGGGCTCTTCTCGGTGCTGGGCGGCGTGACCTACACCGACGCGCAGATCACCGCCTCCAGCGACGCCAAGCTGGTGGGCAAGACGCCCAAGCGCCAGGCGAAGTTGGTCTACCAGTTGACACCGACGGCGGCCATCGGCGATGCCATCGTGCTCGGTGCCAGCATCGTCGGTACCTCGGCGTCAAAGGACGACGGTCCGAACGGCGCGTTGACCATCACGCTGCCGGCCTACACGGTGGTGAATGCGTTCGCCAGCTACGCGCTGACGAAGAACGCCACGGTCTCGGTGGGCGTCAACAACCTCTTCAACGAGTTGGCCTACACCGAGAGCAATGACGGCCGCGGCGCTGCGCGTGCGCACACCGGGCGCACCGCCAAGGCGACGCTGAAGTACACGTTCTGAGCGCCCCAAGGACGCCGCCTTGCGGCGCCCGTCCCCCGAGGGGATCAACCAAAGTGGCAAAGCCACATTTGCTTGAG
>JANLYV010000570.1:0-1927 GCA_031365825.1 Rubrivivax sp.
AGCTCGAAAAACTCGCTCTGGCAGGCAAAATGGCAAATAGATCCGCATGACGCTCTTGCCACACACGACACCGGCTTAATAGTCCGTTTGGACTCCGATCACGGTGTTGCTGAAAATGCCCAGCAGATCGTCCAAGCGTTCGAGCCCATACACGGCGCTCACAACGCGAGCGCCATGGTTCAACGTCTAATCCGCGAGGGCGAGCAACTCCTCATCGATCCCAATTCTCGTGGCTGGCGCGGCAAGGAACGCAGGCAATGATCCGAAAAGCGTCCCATTTCTCACTGATGCCTAACCCCTTACAGGGACTTCCGAGGTAGTCAACAGTTTTGTTTTCTCATGCCAAGCCGTATTGATTTCTCTTCGATGCGTGACGGGACTTCGAAGCTAATGCTGAGACAGAGAACAGACTGCCACTCTACAGACGGCCTTGTTGCACCGAGCGCGTAATGCGCATGTCGGTGCGGACCCAGATGCGAACCGCTCGGCGGGGCTCCATTCCTATCACGTAGTCACCACCGATCGGGTGCCACCAGGGGTTAGTCGAGCTTACCCACCGCCGGTCTGACCTGTTCAACACATCTTCGGTTTCACGCCATGCAAGGAAGATTGGGAATCGGCTCGGTCTGCCGCGTTGAGTTCAGGATCCAAGCGGTTTGACGCTCAGGTGATTGGCATCGAACGCCTCGCCGCGTGTCATCACCGCCCACAGGATCCGGGCATTCTTGTTGGCCAGGGCGACGACGGCCTTTTGCCAGCCCGAGCGGTCACGAAGCGCCATCGCCCACTGGGAGATCTTGTCGTGTCGGCGGTGCGCCGTCATGACCGCCGACTTGGCCCCCTGGATCAGCAGCATGCGCAGGTACGTGTCACCTCGTTTGGTGATGCCGCCCAGGTTGCTCCTGCCGCCGCTGGAGTGCTGACGCGGCGTCAGGCCGATCCAGGCGCCGAACTGTGCCCCGTTCTTGAACTGTTTGAAGTCGGCTACGGTCGCCACCACCGCAGAGGCCGTCACGGGGCCGATGCCCATCAAGCATGCCGCGGACTTCACGGCCGCGTTTTGCTGCCCGTGCGCAGCGATGCGTTCGTCGCACCAGGCCAGGTGGGCGTCGAGTTCCATCCATTGGGACTGCGCTCGTTGCAACGTCAGCCTGGCCAGCGTGCCGAGTTCGTTGCCGGCGTCTTCCAGGACGTCACTGAGCACGCCTTGCAGTTCGCGTGAGCCTTGGGGGAACACCAGCCCGAACTCGGCCAGCAGTCCCCGCACGCGGTTGATGCAGGCCGTGCGGTCCTCCTTGATGCCTTCGCGCAGCCGGTGCACGCACAGCATGCTCTGCTGCTCAATCGACTTGACCGGGATGAAGCGCATCGTCGGCCTGGATGCTGCCTCGCAGATCGCGGCCGCGTCGTTGGCGTCGTTCTTGCCGGTGGCGCCCTGGCTGCGGTACGGGCTGACCAACTGGGCCGAGATGATGCGGGCGTCCAGCCCCAGAGCGATGAGCTTGCGTGCCCAGTGATGCGCGCTCGAGCTCGCCTCCATGGCAACAACACAGCCCGCGGGCAGCATGACGCACCACTCGACGAACTTGTCTCGCGCCAGCGCCCGTGCGGCAACCAGCCGGCCGCCTGCGTCCACCGCGTGCACCTGAATCACTCGCTTGGCCAGATCCGCGCCTACCCGAACAGCCTGACCTCGTGTAATCTGCTCCACGGACTTCCCCCTTCATTGGCTTGAGATTGATGACTTTGAACACCACCAATCTTGGCGCATCGTCGCCGTTGCTCGAAGGTGGGAAGTCCCTTCGCATTCCGCTCAAGCGGAGCGCCAACGGCAGGCCACCAGGCCCGGGCCGGTGGTACGCGGTACATTTTCGCCAGCCCGGACCTGGCGTCCTGCCGTTGTCGCCCGCTTAGCTCGAACGTTAGG
>JANLYV010000574.1:0-15757 GCA_031365825.1 Rubrivivax sp.
GCTAACGTCCAAGGTGAGCACGCTCTCCAAAGGCATGGTGGCGCAGGTGCATCTGGCCCTGATCGCCTCCATCGATGCGCGTTTGATGATTCTGGACGAGCCCACGCTCGGCCTGGATGTGATCTCGCGCAAAGCCTTCTACGAGATGCTCATCGACGAGTGGTGCGATGGTGAACGCAGCGTGCTGGTGTCGACGCACCAGGTCGAGGAAATCGAGGCGCTGCTGTCCGACGTGTTGATGCTCAACGAAGGCAAGCTCGTGCTCAACCTGAGCCTGGAAGACATCGACCGCCGCTTCGTCGCGCTCAGCCACGACGCGGCTGCGGCCGAGCGCATGGCCGCGGCGCATCCGCTCCTGCGTTACCGCGTGCAGGGTGGCAGCGCTTCGCTCTTCGACGGTGCGCCTTCCGACGAACTCATGGCGTTGGGCCAGCGCGTGCGCCCCAGCCTCGTCGACCTCTTCGTCGCGCTAACCCGCGCGCCTGAAAAAAACCGTGTGCACTTTGAGGAGGCCGCATGATGAAGCGCTTTGTGACGCTGCTGCAGCGCGAATGGATGCAGCACCAGCGTGGCTGGCTCATCTTGCTTGCCCTGCCCTGGGCGCTGGTGGTGGGCCTGGGGATGTTTGCCGGCTTCCAGATCGAAATGGAGGGTGGCGCGCCCAGCGCGCTGGTCGGCACCTTCATGTTGACACTCGCGCTGATGGCGCTGACCTTCTTCCTGGCCAGCGGCGCCAGCCTTTTGATGTCGCCCGGCCTGGCGCGGCGCGACGTGCAGGACCGATCGATCGAGTTCTGGGTCTCGCTGCCAAGCTCGCACGTGCAAAGCATAGCCGCCACGTTGCTGATGCACCTGGTGGCCTTGCCGATGGTGGCCGTGTTCGTCGGTGCCGTGGGTGGCTTGCTGGCTTCGCCGCTGATAGCCGTGAAACTCTGGGGCCTGGGCGAATGGGCAGGCATGCCGTGGGGCCAACTGCTGGCGGCCGTGCTCGCCATGACGCTGCGCCTTGCCTTCGGTGTGGCGCTGGCGATGCTTTGGCTCTCGCCCCTGATCCTGGGCACGATGGCGGCTTCGGCCTGGCTCAAGCGCTGGGGCGTGCCGATGGTGGTGGGCGGGCTGGCGGTGGGCAGCCTGGTGCTGAACAAGCTCTACAACATCAGCCTGGTCGACGACACCCTGCGCTACCTCTTGACGCAGGCCGCCCACGCCATGCTGGCGACGGCCGAACAAGGCCGCGAGCTGTCGCATGTGAACGAGATGGAGGCCTTCATTCCGGGGCTGCCGCTTTGGTGCTTGCAGGATGCCGGGCAAGCCTTGCTCGCGCTGGCCACGCCTGGCTTCGCGCTGACGCTGCTGGCAGGCACGGCGATGTTTGCGCTGCTTGTGCTGCGCCGCCAGAAAGGCCAGTGACATGAAAAAAGCCGGGCCAGGCGCCTGTGCGCCCGGCCCGGCTTGGCAGGAATTCGCTCAGTGGTGCGTGCCGTCGAGGAACTGCTCGTCCTCGGTCGAACCCTTCAGCGCCGCAGTCGACGACAGCTTCTCGATCGTCGTCGTCACCGCGTCGAAGTAGCCCGTGCCGACTTCGCGCTGGTGCTTCACGGCGGTGAAGCCACGATCTGCCGCGGCGAATTCCTTCTGTTGCAGTTCGACGAAGGCGCTCATGTTGTGGCGCGCATAGCCGTGGGCCAGCTCGAACATCGAGTAGTTCAGGCTGTGGAAACCGGCCAGCGTGATGAACTGGAACTTGTAGCCCATCGCGCCGAGTTCACGCTGGAACTTGGCGATGGTGGCGTCGTCGAGATTCTTCTTCCAGTTGAAGCTGGGGCTGCAGTTGTAGGCCAGCATCTTGCGGGGGAACTTGGCGTGGATGGCATCGGCGAAGGCCTTGGCGAAAGCCAGATCGGGCTTGCCGGTCTCGCACCAGATCAGGTCGACATAGGGTGCGTAGGCCAGGCCGCGGCTCACGGCTTGATCGAGGCCATTGCGCGTGCGGAAAAAACCTTCGACGGTGCGCTCGCCGGTGATGAAGGGCTTGTCGATGTCGTCGACATCACTCGTCACCAGGTCGCCGGCTTCAGCGTCGGTGCGAGCCAGCAGGATGGTGGGCGTGCCCATCACGTCGGCCGCCAGACGCGCCGCGACGAGCTTGGCCACCGCTTCACGCGTCGGCACAAGCACCTTGCCGCCCATGTGGCCGCACTTCTTCACTGACGCCAGTTGGTCTTCGAAGTGCACGCCCGCGGCGCCGGCTTCGATCATGGCTTTCATCAACTCGAAGGCATTGAGCACGCCGCCGAAACCGGCTTCGGCATCGGCCACGATGGGCGCGAAGAAGTCGATGTCGTCCTTGCCTTCGCTCCACTGGATCTGGTCGGCGCGGGTGAAGGCGCTGTTGATGCGCTTCACCACCTTGGGCACCGAGTCCACCGAGTACAGCGACTGGTCGGGGTACATCTCGCCGTTGTCGTTGGCGTCGGCGGCGACCTGCCAGCCTGAGAGATAGATGGCCTTCAAGCCGGCCTTGACCTGCTGCATCGCCTGGTTGCCGGTCAAGGCACCGAGCGTATTGACGAAGGGTTCGCTGAGCAGCAGGTTCCACAGCTTCTCGGCGCCATGTTTGGCCAGCGTGTGCTCGACACCGAGCGAGCCACGCAGGCGTACCACGTCGGCGGCGCTGTAGCCGCGCTGGATGCCTTTCCAGCGCGGGTTGTCGGCCCACTCTTTTTCGAGGGTGGCGATCTGCTGTTCACGGGTGGGACGGGTCATGGGAGCTCCTGCGTGGGGTGAAGTGAAGGGAAGTGCTGGCCCCAGCTTAATGGCAAGCTCCGCGAGAATTACGGCTTATGTCTTATATAAGACAAGTTTTCTGATTGTTTGAAATCAACAGCTTGCCGCTGAGATTCCGTATGGTGGAGTCATGACTTTCCATATGGTGCACTTTGTTGCAACGCCGCATGGCAATCTTCCGCATTACGGAATCGAGTTCACCATCACGAAGCCGCCCCGGCAAGCCATCGTGTGTAGAGGCGGTCGGCCAGCTGCTGCTGGGCGCGCAGCCGCAGCACGGCGTGTTCGAGCATGGCGTCGCGGCCTTGCACGCTGGGCCACCGGGCTGCCGCGCGCAGGTAGCGCGCGTCGGCCTCGGCGGCCCATTGCGCAAGCTTCGTGGCGTCGAGCTCGACGTGAAACTGCAGCGCCAGATGCGGCCCGATGGCGAAAGCCTGGTGCGGGCAGGCCGCGCTGCCGGCCAGCAAGATGGCACCGTCGGGCAATTCGAACGAGTCGTAGTGCCACTGGAAAACCAGCGCGGCATCGAGGTCACCGAACCAAGCCCGCGCGTCGTCACCGGGTTCGATGTCGATGGCATGCCAGCCGACTTCAGGCGCGGGTGAAGCTATGACCCGCGCCCCCAGCGCACGCGCCATCAGCTGCCCACCCAGGCAATGTCCGAGCACCGGTACGCCGCGTGCGACACCCTGGCGGACCAGCACTTCGGCCTGGCGCAAGGCGGGCAGATCGTCGTTGGCATTCATCTCGCCGCCGAGCAAGGCCAGCGCGTTGAAGCCATCCAGATCTTCGGGTACGGCGTCACCACCTTGGCTGTCGCATACCTCGAAGGGCATGCCCCGCGAGCGCAGCCAGGTCGCCAGGTAGGCCGGGCTGTCGGCGCCCATGTGCTGGAGAATGAGGACAGGCTTCATGGCGTGGTCAATGCGCTGACGCGCAGCGGGTCCTTATGATCGACCACGAGTTTGCCCGAGGACCCCGATGGCAGGTTTCGCCTTCAACTCCGACCACAGCTTCATGAAGGCCGGCGCGGCACGCAGCGACGCAGCCTTCGCCGTGGCCGGTGTGGCCTGGGACGGCGCCACCACCAACCGCCCAGGCGCGCGTATGGGGCCGGCCGCGATCCGCAGTGCCAGCCACATGCTGTGCGACGGCGTGCACCCGCTCTTCAATGTTTCGCCCCTGCCGCAGTTGTGTGACGTGGGCGACCTGCCGCTGCCCAACACCTCGCTCGGCGCCATGCGCGAGGCCATGGTGCCTCTGGTGGCCGCGCTCATCGAACGACACCATATGTGCTGGCTGGGTGGCGACCACTCCATCACCCTGAGCTTGCTGCGCGCCTACCGTGCCCACTACGGTCGGCCGATAGCGGTGGTGCACTTCGACGCCCATTGCGACACCTGGCAAGACCATCTCGGCGAGCCCAGTGGCCACGGCACCTGGGTCCATGAAGCGTTCGAGGAAGGCCTGGTGCTGCCGGAATGCTTCGTGCAGTTCGGCATCCGCTCACCCGGCCCGCGCACCGCCCGCGAATACGTGCGCGACCACGGTGGCGTGATCCACACCGCACGCGACATGCGCGGCCTGGAAGGCCCGGCGCAACTGCGCCCGCTGCTGCACGACATCACCACGCGCCATCGTGCCGCGGGCGCACCGCCGCTGTATCTGTCGCTGGACATCGACTGTCTCGACCCCGCGTTCGCCCCTGGCACCGGTACGCCCGAGCCGGGTGGGCTGAGCACGAACCAGGTGCTTACGCTCATCGAAGAGATGGCAGCCCTGCCATTTGTCGGCATGGACTGCGTCGAAGTTGCGCCGCCGTACGACCACGCCGAGCTCACGAGCCATGCCGCCGCCACGTTCGTCTGGACTTACCTTTGCGCGCGCGTGGCGCAGGGCCGATAAGCTGCGGCAACGCCTCACCTCACCCTTCACCGGAGACCGCCATGTCCAAAGTCATCGACGCCCGACCTGAAACCAAAGTCGACACCAACCTCGACGCCTACTGGATGCCCTTCACCGCCAACCGCCAGTTCAAGAAGTCCCCTCGCCTCCTGACGCGTTCATCGGGCATGCACTACTGGGACGACCAGGGCCGCCAGATCCTTGACGCGGTGTCGGGCATGTGGTGCGTGAATGCCGGCCACGGCCGGCCGAAGATCGTCAAGGCGATCCAGGAGCAGGCGGCCGAGCTCGACTACGCGCCGCCGTTCCAGATGGCGCACCCCAAGGCCTTCGAGCTCGCCGACCGATTGATCAAGCTTGCGCCCAAGGGCATGGGCAAGGTGTTCTTCACCAATTCGGGCTCGGAGTCGGTGGACACGGCCTTGAAGATCGCCATCGCCTACCACCGCGCACGCGGCGAAGGCTCGCGCACGCGGCTCATCGGCCGCGAACGTGGTTACCACGGCGTGAACTTCGGCGGCATCTCGGTCGGCGGCATCGTCTCCAACCGCAAGATGTTCGGCACGCTCTTGGCCGGGGTCGACCACATCCGCCACACGCATGACCCGGCGCGCAATGCCTTCAGCGTCGGTCAGCCAGTGCACGGCGTCGAGTTCGCCGACGATCTCGAGCGCCTGGTGGCGCTGCATGACGCGTCGACCATCGCCGCCGTCATCGTCGAGCCCGTGGCCGGCTCCACCGGCGTGCTCATCCCGCCTCAGGGTTACCTGCAACGGCTGCGCGAGATCTGCGACAAGCACGGCATCCTGCTGATCTTCGACGAGGTCATCACCGGCTTCGGCCGCACCGGCCAGCCCTTTGGCGCGCAGACCTTCAACGTCACGCCCGACCTGATGACGCTGGCCAAAGGCGTGACCAACGGCTGCGTGCCCATGGGTGCGGTGTTGGCACGCCAGAGCATCCACGACGTGTTCATGAACGGCCCCGAGCACCTGATCGAGTTCTTCCACGGCTACACCTATTCGGCGCACCCGCTGGCCTGCGCCGCGGGTCTGGCGACGCTGGACACCTACGCCGACGAAGGCCTGCTCACGCGCGCCGGCGAGTTGCAGGATTACTTCGCCAAGGCCGTGCATTCGCTCAAAGGCGAGCCGCATGTGATTGATATCCGCAATATCGGCCTCGTCGCCGCAGTGGAGTTGGCGCCGCTGGCCGGCGAGCCGACCAAACGCGCCTTCAACATCTTCCTCGACCTGTACGAGCGCGGCATGTTCGTGCGCACCACCGGCGACATCGTGGCGCTGGCGCCGTCGCTGATCGTCGAGCGCACGCAGATCGACCAGATGATCGACATGCTGCGCGGCGCCATCCGCCGCACCGCTTGACCGCGCCGCTGCTGGCCTACACCAGCCTGGCCGCCAGCATGGCGCTGGTGGGCAGCTACGTCGGGCTGTCCAAGCTGCTGGTGGCCGTGTTTCCGGTATTCCTGCTGGCTTGGCTGCGCTTCGGCATCGCCGCGCTGGCGATGCTGCACTGGGTGCGGCGCGGGCCCGGCGACGACGCGCTGTCCCCGCGCAGTCGCGTGCTGCTCTTCTGGGAGAGTTTCCTCGGCAACTTCCTGTTCTCGATCTGCATGCTCTACGGCGTGAAGCTGACTTCGGCGCTGGCCGCCGGCGTCACCATGGCCGGCATTCCAGCAGCGGTGGCGCTGCTGAGCTGGCTCTTCCTGCGTGAACGAATCGCCGCGCGCATGCTCGTGGCCATCCTGCTGGCGATGGCTGGCATCGCGCTGCTGGCGTTGGCGCGCGGCGGCACGGGCAGCGAGTCAGCGTCAGCTTGGGGTTATGTGTTGCTGCTGGCAGCGATGTTGTGTGAGGCCAGCTACGTCGTCATCGGCAAGCGGCTCAGCGCGCACGTCTCGCCGCGGCGCATCAGCGCGCTCATCAACCTGTGGGGCCTGGCGCTGGTGACACCGCTGGGCCTGTGGCAGGCGCTGGACTTCGACTTCGCCGGAGTCAGCGCCGGCGTGTGGGCCTTGCTAACGTTCTACGCACTGGCCGCCAGCGTCGTCTCCGTGTGGCTGTGGATGCGCGGCCTGCGCCATGTGCCGGCACCACGCGCCGGGGTCTTCACGGTGCTGCTGCCCATCACCGCGGCGGTGGTGGGCGTGGGCCTGCTCGGTGAAACTTTCACCGGCACCCACATCACGGCGCTGCTGCTGGCGCTGGCCGGGCTGCTGCTGGCCACCTGGCCGGCGCGGACTGCGGTTGCGGTCTGAGCGTCAGGCCGCCTGCGCCAAAGCATCCAGGCGCGCGGCGCTGGCGCGCTGCGCCACCGCGTGCGGCGGCAAGTCCTTGAGACGATGGTCCGACCACACCTGGCGCCAGCGGCGTGCGCCCGGTGTGCCCAGCCACAGGCCCATCATGTGCCGCGCGATGTGCGACCAGGGCACGCGCGGGCCTTGCCGCGCCATGTACTCGACCATCGCCGCTTCGACGCCTTCACGCTCGGGTGCCGCAGAGGCGGCATGGCCCAGCCACTGCGCGTCCCAGCCGGCCATGCTCCAGGGGTTGTGATAGGCCTCGCGCCCGACCATCACGCCGTCGATCTGCTGCAGTTGCGCGTCGATCTGTGCGGCCGTGGTGATGCCACCGTTCACCACAAACGTTAGCGCCGGGAAGTCGGCTTTCAGCCGGTGCACGAAGTCGTGGCGCAAAGGTGGCACTTCGCGGTTTTCCTTGGGGCTCAGGCCCTTGAGCCAGGCGTTGCGCGCATGCACGATGAAGACCTCGCAGCCGCCGCGTTCGGCCACGGTGCCGACAAAATCGCGCACGAAGTCGTAGCTCTCGGCGCGGTCGATGCCAATGCGGTGTTTCACCGTCACCACCAGCGGCGTGGCGTCGCGCATGGCCTTGACGCAGTCGGCCACCAGCGGCGCTTCAGCCATCAGGCAGGCGCCAAAGGCACCGCGCTGCACGCGCTCACTCGGGCAGCCGCAGTTGAGGTTGATCTCATCGTAGCGCCAGGCCTGCGCAAGCCGCGCGCAAGCCGCAAGTTCGCCCGGCTCGCTGCCGCCGAGCTGCAACACGACCGGGTGTTCCTCGGCGCTGAAGTCGAGGTGGCGCGGCAGGTCGCCATGCAGCAAGGCTCCGGTGGTCACCATCTCGGTGTACAGCCGCGTGCGGCGCGTGATGAGGCGGTGGAAGACGCGGCAGTGGCGGTCGGTCCACTCCATCATCGGGGCGACGCACAGGCGCCAGGGGCTAAGTGGTGGATTTGATGGCACTGATTTTCTCTTTGTCAGCCCACACTTTGGTGCGACGGACGAAATGAACGCATCGGAGGTCGCAAGCCGATTTGTGCATGTTATTCAATAGCGCACGACAGACGCTTCTGTGACAGGCAAGTATGTCGATGGGCCTGAATTCGGCTCGTCGCACGGCGCCAGTACTGCGAATTTGCTACGCGATCAAGCGCGATTGCTACATCACTGGCGCAATCTGCGACGGCCGCCGTCGGCCCAGGAACATCGCTTCAACTCAAGCTCTAGCGGGCAAAGCACACCTACCACTCTCCTGAGTGGGAACGGACGATGTCTGCCCACACAGCTCCTTGCCCTGCAGCCTGCAAGCTTGGCGGCGCACAGGTAGGCCAACGCTCGGATCGATGCCCACTTGCCGAGGCGGCTCAGTGGTAGTCGTCTTCGAGCTGGTGACGCACGGCCAGGATGGTCACTGTCGAGGCGTCCTCGATTTCGAACAAGGCGACGTAGCCACTGCTCCCGAACGGGATCAGCAGCTCGCGCAGAAAGGGGCTCGAGCCGGCCTTGCGATAGATGAACGGGGAGCGGCTGAGACTGTCGACCGCCGCGGTGATGGCGCCCAGCCCGCGCTCGGCCAGTTCGAGATCCTCGGCGGTGGCGGCGCGATCGAGGAGGTACTCGTACAGCCGCGTCAGGTCGTCACGCGCCGACGCGCTGTAACGAACGACGAAGCTCACCCACGTGCCCTCTTCTGCGCCTTGCTCTTGGCCTTCGCCAGCATCTGGCCCAGCTCGCCGTGCACCTTGTCGGCAGCAAAGTAGACGCCGCTGCGCTTGGCCTCCTCGCGAGAGATCAAGCCACGCGCGATGAACTCGGCACGGGTACGGCGCCGCTCGATGGTCTCGCGCAACGAGGCTTCAATGAAGCCGGACAAGGTTTCACCTTCCTGTAGCACGCTCTCCGCGGCCTCTCGCAGTTCTGGCTCGACCCGCAGCGAAGGCAAGGTGGCTGTTTTCATGGCACTGGGTCTCTTGCGTTGCAGTTGCGATGCATTTTAGCGCGTCTCGGAAGGCAACAGCGCGCCGGTGAGCAACCTGACGTCATGACGTCGAACCGGGCACAGCCTTTGGTTCCAGCCACCTCTGAACCTCGTGCCACAGAATTGCTACGGCCCCTTTTGAAATCCGCATGAATGCTGAACACTCGGTTCAGTCCATCATCGGGGCGACGCACAGGCGCCAGGGGCTAAGTGGTGGACGTGATGGCACTGATTTTCTCTTGGTCGGTCCACAGTTTGGTGGGACGGATGAGATAGATGCGACGAAGGACGCAAGCCGATTCGGCAGCGACTATCCGCTGATCACCCCCGACCGCTGGCTGGCCGACTTCGAGGAAGCGGGGTTCAAGGATGCCGTGAAGCCGTTGATCCTGAAGCGCAATGCGATGCGGCTTTTGAAGCTGGACGAGCCTGCATCGGCCTGAACGCAAAACCAAGGGACACGAGGAGACAAGATGCAGTTCTACCTGAACGGCTACACCCCTGGCGACCCGGACATCCACACGCCCGCGCCCGGCGCCCTGCACCGATCGGCGGTCCTGCCGGACACGGTCGATGTGCTCATCATCGGCAGCGGCCCGGCGGGTGCGGTACTCGCGGCCCAGCTCTCTACATTCCCCGGCATCAGCACCCGGCTGATCGAGCGCCGCGACGGCCCGCTGCAGGTCGGCCAGGCCGATGGCATCGCCTGCCGCACGGTCGAGATGTTCGAGGCTTTTGGCCTGGGCCAGAAGCTCATGCGCGAGGCCTACTGGGTCAACGAGACGGTCTTCTGGCGGCCGTCACCGGCCGACCGCGGGCGCATCGTGCGCGCCGGGCGCGTGCGGGACACCGAGGACGGCTTGTCGGAGATGCCGCACGTCATCGTCAACCAGGCCCGGCTGCAGCAGTACCTGCTCGACTACATGCGCTTGTCGCCGACGCGGCTCGTGCCCGACTACGGCCTGGAATTCGTCACCCTGAAGGTCGAGCCCGAGTCTGAAAATGACAGCGGGCATCCGGTCGTCGTCACGCTGCGCGACATGGCCGGCGGCACGCAGAAGACGATGCGCGCCAAATACGTGGTCGGCTGCGACGGCGCGCGCAGCGCGGTGCGCGATGCGATCGGCGCCGTGCCGCGCGGCGACTTCGCCAACCACGCCTGGGGCGTGGTGGACATGCTGGCCACCACCAACTTCCCGGACATCCGGCTCAAGGCCGCCATCCAGTCAGCCGACGAGGGCAACATCCTGCTCATCCCGCGCGAGGGCGGCTACATGGTGCGGCTCTACGTCGACCTCGGCGAGATCGACCCTGACCACCGCGACACCTTTCGGGGCAAGCACACGCAAGACAGCGTGATCGCGACGGCGCAACGCGTGCTGCGCCCGTATACGCTGGAGGTGAAGAGCGTGGTCTGGTTCGCGGTCTACCAGGTCGGCCAGCGCGTGACCGACCGCTTCGACGATGTGCCGGTGGACCAGGCCGCATCCCGCGTGCCGCACGTCTTCATCGCCGGCGACGCCTGCCACACGCACAGCGCGAAGGCCGGCCAGGGCATGAACGTCTCGATGCAGGACAGCTTCAACCTCGGTTGGAAACTCGCCTCGGTCCTTGAGGGGCGTGCCAGGCCGGAGCTGCTGCGCACCTACTCCGCCGAGCGCCAAACGATTGCCCAGGGGCTCATAGCCTTCGACAAGGAGTGGTCGAAGATCATGGCGTCGCAGCCCTTGGATCCGAATCGCCCGGAACTCGGCGGTGTCGATCCGCAAGAGCTTCAGGCCTACTTCGTGAAATCAGGTCGCTACACGGCTGGTGTCGCGACGCACTACGCGCCGACAACGGTTCTGACAGCCAAGGCCACCCACCAGGACCTCGCCAAAGGCTTCACGATCGGCATGCGTTTCCACTCGGCACCGGTCGTGCGCCTGGCCGACGCCAAGCCGGTGCACCTCGGCCATGCCGCCCGCGCCGATGGCGCCTGGCGCCTCTACGCCTTCGCCGACGCAAGCGGCAAACGACTGCGCGAACTTGCTGCCTTCCTGGCGGAGTCGCCCAATTCGCCGATCCGCCGCTTCACCCCGAAAGCGGCCGACATCGACAGCGTCATCGACGTTCGTGCGGTCTTCCAGCCGGGGCACTGCGACCTCAAGGTGGAAGAGCTCCCGCCCATCCTCGTTCCGCGCAAAGGCTGCTTCGGGCTCATCGATTACGAGAAGGCCTATTCACCCGACCTGAAGAATGGTCCCGACATCTTTGATCTGCGCGGCATCCACCGCGAGAAGGGGGCGATGGTCGTCGTCCGTCCTGACCAGTACGTCGCGAACGTGCTGCCGTTGGAGGCGCATGACGAACTCGCTGACTTCTTCGGCCAATGCTTGCTCGATCAACACTAGGCTCGGCGCTTACCGTCGAGTTGGGCGCGTTTCTGGGGGTTTGACCTGCTTGAAGTTCGTTCCATCAAACACCCCTGCCAAACAACGTTAGGCGGAGCCGGCACGCGGCAGTGCAAGGAAGAAGCGCACCATGGCTGCCGATGCGTCGGGCCCGGTGTGATCGGTGTAGGAGCCACCCACATCGCCTCCTGACCATGCGTGGCCGGCACCGTGCACGATCCAGCACTCGATCTGCGGCTGGCCGTTGGCGTCGGCATGGATGGTGCGGCTGTAGCTTCGGCCACCCGGCGCAATCGCACGCTGGGTACTGGTGAGCAAGCCGTCGGCTCCCACTGCAGTTCGATGGGCCTCCGTGGCTTGCCGAACGATCTCGGTGCCGTTGTCGTGTTGCACGGTGTGATCCCTGTCGCCGTGGAAAACGATGATCGGCACGGCCTGAGCGGCCTTCCTGCGAGACGCCGCCGCACCCTCGCCGGCCATCAAACCCACGCGCCCACTGCGGCCGCCCTTCATGGCGGCCATCGCCGACGGGATGTCGTGTGCGCTCGCGTACGGCAAACCGGAATGCGCGCCGACGGCGGCAAACAGCTCCGGGTAGGTCTCGCCCAGGATCACCGCCATGGCCGCGCCGGCCGACAAGCCGGCGACGAAGATGCGGCGCATGTCGACGCCATGACGTGCCGCGACATCGCGCACGATGCCGGCGATCACTGCCGGCTCGCCAGCATCACGCGCCTGGTCTTGCGCCATGAACCAGTTCCAACATTTGGAAAGGTTGGCTTGTGCGGACTGCTCCGGGTAGACCACCAAGAACCCGTGTTCCTCGGCCAGCTGGTTCATCCGCGTGCCAGCCGCGAAGTCATCTGCCGATTGAGTGCAGCCATGCAGCATCACGACCATGGCGGCCGACACGTTCGAGCTCCGTTGCGGCACATACAGCTTGTACGAGCGTGCTCCTTGTTCGTTGCTGAAGTGCCGCTTCTCGAAGGTTTCGGGAGCTTCTGCGCCTTTGAACACCGGCTCGCGGACCGGGGTAATCGTTTCCTCACCGGAGCCGACGACGCGGGCCTCGACATCGACGACCGACTCGCGCGCAGGCGTGGATTTGTTCGAGCCTGGCAAACGGCCCGAAGCGAGCGAGCGCCGGATGGTGTCGGTCATGTTGTGCATCGGACCTGCGCGCGTGACGAGCCCGGCGGACTTGAGAGCACGTTGAATCGTGTTGTGGATGGCCTTGAAGTGGAAGGCCGGCGTTCTCGAGCTGAAAGGGTTCTTCATGAAAGTTTGTTCTCGGTTTTGAAAAGCATCAACGGATGCGGCTGGACAACGCCCGCCGCACCGTCGGGCTGGCCTGGAACGCACCCAGCACCGTCACCGATTCGATCGCGGCAAGCGCCAGCTCAGGGGTCACGTCATCGCCGACGCGTGCCAGCCCGACCACCTGGATCCGCAAACGTTGTCCGGCCGCGACCGCACGCTCGAGCTCGGCACGGCCGTAGTGCATCAGGCCGACCGCGAGCGTTCGCCGCGCCAGCGTTTGCTTCAACGCGTCGGCGTGCAGCGCAAGCTGGTTGCGCAGCGCGGTCCTGATCAGGTCAGAGCGGTTGGAATAGAAGCCCTCCTGCACCAGCAGGTCGACGTGTCCGAGGTCGACCACGCCAACGTTGACCGTCATCTTCTCTGTTTCGCCGGCTCTCTGCCTTGGCTCAAGCGCACGACCTGGGTTACTCATGGCATCCTAATGGATTCTAATTGGAATCCCATTGGAGCATAGATTCGGGAAATTGGCTGGGCGTTCATCCAAGGCGCACCGTTCGGTGGCGCACAGACCTTTGTCGCATGCGCGTCTACGGTCGCGCTGTCCGCTCACACCCACGTTGGCAACTGTTGCGCAACCTGTGCGTCGGCTACGGGAGTAGCAATGACCTTGTCCACCGCCGCATCCATTGACGACTTCAGTCGCACAAGAACCACCGCCGCGGGCGTCGTCGGTGGCACAAGGCCGCCCACCAGTGTCGTGTCCTGGGGGGCCATCACCGCAGGCGCTGCCGCTGCCGCATCGCTGTCGCTGATCCTGCTCATCCTCGGTGTCGGGCTCGGCTTGTCGTCCGTATCGCCGTGGGCGCGCGACGGGGTAAGCGTCACGACCTTCGGCGTGTCCACCATCCTGTGGCTGACGTTGACACAGCTGCTCGCTTCCGCCATGGGCGGCTACCTGGCGGGCCGGCTGCGCACGAAGTGGACCGAAGTGCACGCCGACGAGGTCTACTTCCGCGACACAGCGCATGGTTTTCTGGCGTGGGCCGTGGCGTCACTGGCCACCGCCGCGCTCTTGACCTCGGTCATCGGTTCGATCCTGGGGGTTGGCGTGCAAGCCGGCGCATCGGTGGCGGACGGCGTCGCCGCCGGTGCGACTTCGGCCGTTGGTGGCGCTGTAGGCCCATCGCGCTTGACGGCGGGCAACGACAGCGGCGCCATGAGTTACTTCGTCGACTCGCTCTTCCGCCGCGACACGACGGCGACGACGGCTGCAGCAACGGCGGTTTCGGCACCAGGCGCCGACGCCATGGAGCGTGCTTCCGCCAGAGACACGGCCGAGGTCGGCCGCATCTTCATCAATGCCGGCCGCGCGCAAGCCATGCCGCCCGATGACGTTCGCTACGTCGGACAAATCGTGGCCCAGCGCACCGGCTTGTCGCAGCAAGACGCCGAGAAGCGCGTGGCCGATGTCCATGCGCGCACACAGGCGCAGTTGCGTGCAGCTGAAACCGCCGCCCGCGACGCTGCCGACAAGGCGCGCAAGGCATCGGCCTACGGCGCGCTCTGGCTCTTCGTGTCGCTGCTGGGTGGCGCATTTGTCGCCAGCCTGTCGGCGACCTTCGGTGGCCGCCGCCGCGACGCCTGATCACCCACCTCCATCACCCGTCACGGAGACCCATCATGCGCTCGCTCCTGCTGTTATTTCTAGGCATCCCCATCCCGATCATCATCTTGATCGCGTTGTTCGTGCATTGACTGAACGCCTCTTCACCCATTGCTCAGGGAACCCTCATGACCATCACCAAGACCGCCGCGCCACGCAAGACACCCGCTGTTGCCACGGACGCCATCGCCCTGCTCAAGGCCGATCATGAAGCCGTGAGCCAGCTGTTTGCGGAATACGAGAAGACGCGTTCAACCGCGAACAAGAAAGCGCTAGTCGCCCAGATTTGCACGGCGCTGAGCGCGCATGCACAGATCGAGGAAGAGATCTTCTACCCGGCCGTGAAGGCGGCACTGAAAGACAAGCTGCTCGTACCCGAAGCCACGGTCGAGCACGCCGGCGTCAAGTCATTGATAGCGCAACTCGAGGGCGCGGAGCCCGATGGCGAGATGTACGACGCCAAGGTCAAGGTGCTGTCTGAATACATCAAGCACCACGTCAAGGAGGAACAGAACGAGATGTTCCCCAAGGCCAAGGCGTCGTCGCTCGACATGGCCGCACTTGGCGAGCGCATGAGCGCGCGCAAAGCCGAGCTGCTTGCGCACATGGCGTGAACACGGGCTTCAATCGACTCTGAGCGCCATGGCGGGCGTGCCGCGTTGGCTGCTGATCGCGGGCGGCGTCATCAGCCTTGCGTTGGCGCTCGGGCTGTTCATGTCGAATTTCATCGGCGCCGAGAAGAAGATCGAGCGCCGCATCGAGCGGCTTTACTCACTTGACGACCCCCGCTTTGTGCATGAACTGGGCGTGTTACTCGGGCCGCCGTTCCTGCCGGGCAACCGCATCCAGGCCCTGCTCAACGGCGACGAAATCTTTCCGCCGATGCTGGCAGCGATCCGCGGTGCCAAGGCGTCGATCACGTTCGAGACCTACATCTACTGGGCCGGCGATATCGGCCGCGAGTTTGCCGATGCTCTGGCGCAGCAAGCACGCCAGGGCGTCAAGGTCCACGTGCTGCTTGACTGGGTCGGCAGCGCGAAGATGGACGACGCCATGGTCGCCACCATGGCAGACGCCGGCGTGCAGGTGCGCAAGTTCCATCCACCGCACTGGTCCCATCTCGGACGTTTGAACAACCGCACCCATCGCAAGCTCCTGGTGGTGGACGGCCGCGTCGGCTTCACCGGTGGTGTGGGCGTGGCGCCGCAGTGGACGGGCCATGCCCAGGACCCAGACCATTGGCGCGACACGCACTTCGAGGTCGAAGGCCCGGTTGTGGCCCAGATGCAGTCGGTGTTCATCGACAACTGGATCAAGGTCACCGGCGACGTGCTGCATGGACCGCTGTACTTTCCGACGCTGCAACCTGCCGGCCAGGGCGCGGCGCAAATGTTCAGCAGCTCGCCCAGCGGCGGCAGCGAGAGCATGCAGTTGATGTACCTGCTGGC